>NZ_JBFUBW010000019.1:0-138448 GCF_056405555.1 Variovorax sp. P1_G12
GCGGTAGGCCCCGGGCCGGCCGTTGAGGCACCGCCGAGCAGCGCAGCGGTGCGCGGATCAGGGCTCGCGACTGTTTGAGTGGAGCGCAGCGGAGCGAGTTTGAGCGAGACCCCGCGTACCGCGAGCAGCGCAGGGCAGCCGCGAAGCGGCCGGTGACGTCGGCCGGCCCGGGGCCTACCGCCCGCCGCCGACGCCCGCCCACGCCGGCAAGCCCCCGCCCCGATCTCAATCAGCCAGCGTCCGGCGCCACCGGATGCTGCGCCATCGCCTCCAGCGCCCGCACCAGCGCCGAGTGGTCCTCCTGCCCGTACCCCAGCGCCGCGCATGCGTTCATCAGCTGCGCCGCACTCGCGGTCTGCGGCAGCGCCACCCCCAGCGCGCGAGCCCCCTGCAGCGCAAGGTTCAGGTCCTTCTGGTGCAGCGCGATGCGGAAACCCGGGGCGAAGGTGCGCTTGATCATGCGCTCGCCATGGACCTCGAGGATGCGCGACGACGCGAAACCGCCCATCAGCGCCTGCCGCACCTTGGCCGGATCGGCCCCGGCCTTGGAGGCGAACACCAGCGCCTCGCCGACCGCCGCGATGTTGAGCGCGACGATGATCTGGTTGGCCACCTTGCACACCTGGCCGTCGCCGACGCCGCCCACCAGCGTGATGTTCTTGCCCATCTTCTCGAGCAGCGGCCGCACGCGGCCGAAGTCGCTCTCGTCGCCGCCGCACATGATCGTGAGGCTGGCCGCCTTGGCGCCGACCTCGCCGCCCGAGACCGGGGCGTCGACGTAGGCGCACCCGAGCTCGGCGATCCGGGCGGCGAAGCCCCTGGTCGCGATCGGATCGATCGAACTGCAGTCGACCACGGTCTTGCCCTTGGAGAGCCCGGCCGCGACGCCAGCCTCGCCGAACAGCACCTTCTCCACGTCCGGCGTGTCCGGCACCATGATGAAGACGATGTCGGCCTGCCGCGCGACCTCGGTGCCGCTGGCGCAGACCGTGGCGCGAGAAGCAAAGGGCTCGGGGGTCTTGCCGTGGGTATGGACGAACAGCTGGTGGCCGGCTTCGAGCAGGTGGCCCGCCATCGGGGCGCCCATGATGCCGAGGCCGATGAAGCCGATCTTTTGGGTGGTGCTGGACATTGCTTTGGTTTCTTTCATCAGTTCTCAGGAGGTGAGGGCGGTGCGCCAGCCGAGGCCCTCGACGGTCGTTCCGCGCGGCTTGTATTCGCAGCCGATCCAGCCGTCGTAACCCAGCGAATCGATGTGCTTGAAGAGCCATGGGTAGTTGATCTCGCCCGTGCCCGGCTCGCCGCGGCCGGGGTTGTCGGCCAGCTGGATGTGGCCGATGCGCGCCATGTTCTTCGTGAGCGTGTTGCCGAGCTCGCCTTCCATGCGCTGCGCATGGTAGATGTCGTACTGCACCCGCAGGTTGGGCGAGCCGACTTCGTCGAGCAGGGCCAGCGCCTGGTCGGTGCGGCTCAGGTAGAAGCCCGGGATGTCGAAGGTGTTGATCGGCTCGATCAGCAGCCGGATGCCCGCGCTCTGCAACTCCTTCGACGCGAAGCGCAGGTTGTCGACGACGACCTTGCGCGCATCGGACGGTGCCACCCCCTCGGGCAGCTTGCCGAGCAGGCAGTTGACCTGCGGACATCCCAGCGCCGTCGCGTAGTCGATCGCACGGGTCACGCCCTCGCGGAATTCGGCCGTGCGGTCCGGGTGGCAGGCGATGCCGCGCTCGCCGCCGTCCCAGTTGCCGGCCGGCAGGTTGTGCAGCACCTGTGCCAGCTGGTTGTCGCGCAGGGCGGCGGCCAGTTCCTTCTTGTCGAAGGCATACGGGAACAGGTATTCGACGGCCTGGAAGCCCGCCTTCGCGGCGGCCTCGAAGCGCTGCATGAACGGCAGCTCGTTGAACAGCATCGTCAGATTGGCTGCGAACTTGGGCATGTGTTTGTCTCCTGGTCTGTCCCGCAAGGTTTCAGTCGAGCATGGCGGCGGCAATCGCCGTCGGCGCGTCTTCAAGGCCTTCTGCCAGCGCCTCGAACTCGTTGATGGCGTCGATCTCGGTGCCCATCGCGATGTTGGTCACGCGTTCGAGCATCACCTCGATCACCACCGGCACGCTGAACTCGGCCATCAGCTGCTCGGCGCGCTGGATCGCCGGCGTCATCTCTTCCTGCTTGTAGACGCGGATCGCCTTGCAGCCCAGGCCTTCCACCACCTTGAGGTGGTCGACGCCGTAGCTGCGCTCGACGCCGCTGTCCTCGCCGGCATTGATGTTGTCGAAGCCGAGCTGCACGCAGTAGTCCATTTCGAAACCGCGCTGCGCCTGGCGGATCAGCCCGAGGTAGGAGTTGTTCACCACGATGTGGATGTAGGGCAGCTTGAACTGCGCGCCCACCGCCAGCTCCTCGATCATGAACTGGAAGTCGTAGTCGCCCGAGAGCGCCACGATCTTGCGGCCCGGGTCGGCCGCGCGCACGCCCAGCGCCGCCGGAATGGTCCAGCCCAGCGGTCCGGCCTGGCCGCAGTTGATCCAGTGGCGCGGGTTGTAGACGTGCAGGAACTGCGCCGCCGCGATCTGCGACAGGCCGATGGTGCTCACGTAGCAGGTGTCGTGGCTGAAGTTGTTGTTCATGCACTGGTACACGCGCTGCGGCTTCATCGGCACGTCGCCGAAGTTGGTCTTGCGCAGCATCGTCTTCTTGCGGTCGCGGCATTCGCCGGCCCATTCGCGGCGGTCGGGCAGCCGGCCCTGGGCCTTCATCTCCTCGGCCACCTGCACGAAGAGCTCGAGGGCGGCCTTCGCATCCGAGACGATGCCGAGATCGGGCGTGAACACGCGGCCGATCTGCGTCGGCTCGATGTCGACGTGGACGAAGGTGCGGCCCTTGGTATAGACCTCGACCGATCCGGTGTGGCGGTTGGCCCAGCGGTTGCCGATGCCGAGCACGAAGTCGGAAGCCAGCATGGTCGCATTGCCGTAGCGGTGGCTGGTCTGCAGGCCGCACATGCCGGCCATCAGCGGATGGTCGTCGGCGATCGCGCCCCAGGCCATCAGCGTGGGAACCACCGGCACGCCGGTGGCTTCGGCGAAGCGCACCAGCAGGTCGCTGGCATCCGCGTTGATGATGCCGCCGCCGGCCACGATCAGCGGGCGCTCGGCCGCGTTGAGCATGGCGACGGCCTTCTCGACCTGGGCCCGCGTGGCGGCCGGCTTGTAGGGCGCGAGCGGCGTGTAGGTGTCGATGTCGAACTCGATCTGCGCCATCTGCACGTCGAAGGGCAGGTCGATCAGCACCGGGCCCGGGCGGCCCGAGCGCATCAGGTGGAAGGCCTGCTGGAACACCTGAGGCACCTGGCCGGGCTCGCGCACCGTGACTGACCACTTGGTGACCGGCTTGGAGATCGACTCGATGTCGACCGCCTGGAAGTCTTCCTTGTAGAGCCGGGCGCGCGGCGCCTGGCCCGTGATGCAGAGAATCGGGATCGAGTCGGCCCAGGCCGAGTAGAGCCCTGTGATCATGTCCGTTCCGGCCGGGCCGGAGGTGCCGATACACACGCCGATGTTGCCGGCCACGGCGCGGGTGTAGCCCTCGGCCATGTGCGAGGCGCCTTCGACGTGGCGGGCCAGGATGTGGGCGATGCTGCCCTGCTTGCGCAGCGCGGAATACAACGGGTTGATGGCGGCGCCGGGAACGCCGAAGGCCTGCGTCACGCCTTCCTTTTCCATCACGAGCACGGCGGCCTGTGCCGCGGTCATCTTTGCCATGCGAGTCTCCTTGGGTTGAGCTCGACTGTAGGAATTCGGGGCCGTCAGCAGAAGGGGGCGCTGGACCATAAAGCCTATTCCTGGGTGGAATAAGTGAGTAGCATCCGACCATGGACCGACTGTTGGCGATGGAGATGTTCGTGCGCGTGGTGGAGACCGGGAGCTTCTCCAAGGCGGCGCGCGAGTTCAACACCACCCAGCCCACCGTGACAAAGCAGGTCGCGGCCACCGAGGCGCGACTGAAGGCGCGCCTGCTGAACCGCAATACCCGCGGCGTCAGCCTGACCGAATCGGGCGCGCTCTACTACGAGAAATGCAAGGCCATCGTGCGCGACGCCGAGGAGGCCGAGAGCATCGTCCAGCTGCGGCAGTCGCAGGCGCAGGGCTTGCTGCGCATCGGCACCTCGACCGCCTTCGGCCGCCGCATCGTGGTGCCGCTGGCGCTGGAATTCATGGCGCGCCACCCGCAGGTGCAGGTCGACCTCAGTTTCGAAGACCGCTATGTCGACCTGGTGGCGCAGGGCATCGACGTCGCGATCCGCATGGGCAAGCTGGCCGATTCGTCGCTCGGCGCGCGCTTCCTGGGCATGAATCCCTGGGTCATGGTGGCCGCGCCGGCCTACCTCAAGAAGCACGGAATGCCCAAGAAGGCCCAGGACCTGAGCGCCCACGTGGCGCTGATCTACAGCAGCGTGGTCGGCGACGACGTCTGGCACCTGCACACGCCGCGCGGCGAGCCGGTCACGGTGCCGGTATCGGGGCGCCTGCGCTCGAACAACGTCTCGGCGGTGCTGGCCGCCGCGCGCGCCGGCCTCGGCATCGCGCTGATGCCGCGCTACGTGGCGAGCGATTCGCTGGCGTCAGGGCAGGTGAGCGAAGTGCTGGCCGACCACGCGCTGCCCGAGCAGGAGATCCATGCCGTCTTCCCCTCGCCCAAGCTGGTGCCGGGCAAGGTGTCGAGCTTCGTCGCCTTCCTGCAAGGGAGGTTCGGCGAACGCTGGTGGGAGCGCTGACGGGCGGTCGATCGGCAAGTCAGTGCGTGTCGTTGGCGACCCTCTTGCCCGGTGGCTGGATGCCATGCTCCCGCAGGACCGCCTCCGTGTGCTCGCCGAGCGCCGGAACCGCGGCCATCGCCGCCTCGAAGCCCGAGAAGGTCGCTGGCGGCAGCAGCGCGTCGATCTCCCCGACCGGCGTCATGACGCTTCGCCACCGCTGGCGTGCTTTCAGTTGCGGATGGTTCCAGACATCTTCCATGGTGTTCATCGGCGCGTTGGCAATCCGGGCTTCGTCCAGAAGCCGGAGGGCTTCCGACCGGTCGAGCGTGGACAGTCGCTTGACGATGAGCTCGTCCAGCAAGCCCCGGTGGGCGACGCGCTGTGTGTTCGAGGCGAATTCGTCCCGGGTCGCGGTCTCGGGGGAGCCGAGGACCACCTCGCAGAATCTCGACCATTCGCGCTCGTTCTGCAGACCGAAGATGATGCTGCTCCCGTCTCCCACCGGGTACTGGCCGTAGGGCGCGATGGCGGGATGCGAGCTGCCGGCGCGCACCGGTGCGGCACCCCCGTAGTGGCTGAAATTGAGCGGATACGACATCCACTCTGCCAGCGATTCGAGCATCGAAACCTCCACATGCTCGCCACGCCCCGTCCTCGACCGCTGCACGAGCGCGGTCAGGATGCCCGAGTAGGCGTACATGCCGGCCGAGATGTCAGCGATCGATATGCCGGCGCGCGACGGACGATCTTCCGGGCCGGTGACCGAGATCAGCCCCGCAGCGGCCTGAATGAGCAGGTCGTAGGCCCTGGCATCGCGTTCGGGCCCCGTGCTTCCGTAGCCGGAAATGTCGCACACGATCAGGCGGGGGTAGCGCGCCGACAGCGCGCCGAAGTCGAGGCCCATGCGAGCTGTGGCGCCGGGCGCAAGGTTCTGGACGAAGACATCCGCCGAACTCAGAATGCAATGCAGCGCCTCCACGGCCTCGGGCTGCTTGAGGTCCAGGCAGAGGCTTTCCTTGCCGCGGTTCGCCCAGACGAAGAAGGACGACATGCCGCGAACGGTCTCGTCATACCCGCGCGCGAAATCGCCGACCCCCGGCCGCTCGATCTTGATGACCCGCGCGCCCAGGTCCGCCAGTTGCCGGCTGGCGAACGGCGCGGCGACGGCGTGCTCGAGCGCAAGCACCTTGAGTCCATCGAGCGGGCGCGGGGCTTGGCGTGAAGTCATCGGGGAGGAGGAGTGAATGGCCGCGGCGGGGGCAGGGGGGTTACTTCTGGACGACATGGTCGGCGAAAGCCTGCGCGTACTTGGGGAGTTCCGAGAATTTCTGACACACGATCAGATGCTGCCGCAGCGCCCACGGCTCTCCCAGCTTGACGATGGCGATCGTTGCCTCTTCCTGGACTTCGGCCGCGACGGAGCGGGGGATCAGCAGGATGCCGACGTCCTGCTCCACCAGTTGGAGCGCTGCCGCGAAATTCGGCGCGTGGACGCGCACCCGCGGCTGAACGCCCAGGCGCGACGCCATCATCGAGAGGTAGAGAAAGTTGCTGGTCTTGCGGCCCGTTGCGATGAAGTCGAACGCCAGCGCATCTTCCAGCGAGACCTGTAGCCGGGCCGCCAGCGGATGGTGGACGGCGACGGCAAAGACGAGTTCATCGTCCGCGTAGTGCACGGCTTCGAGCCGCCGCAGGTCGACCGGGCCGGCCACGAGGCCGAGGTCCGCGGCGCCTTCGGCCACGGCGGCGACGATCTCGTCGCTGAGCCGCTCGGAAAGGTCGACATCGACGCTGGGATAGGCCGACAGAAAGCGCCCCAGCGTGGGCGTGAGCCGGTGCAGGGTGCTGCTGTTCGCGAAGACCCTCACCGTGCCCTTGACGCCGGAATTGAATCCGACCAGTTCGCCGTTGAGGCGAGCCGCTTCGGCCAGGATCGCCTTGGCGTGCTTGAGCACCACTTCGCCGGCCTGCGTGATCTCCATGCCCTTTTGAGTCCGCACGAACAGCGACACGCCCATGGCTTCTTCGAGGTGCTTCACCCGGTAGCTGACTGAGGGCGCCGAGAGGCAGAGGTCCGACGACGCCACGGTCAGGTTCCGGGACTCGGCGATAGCGACGACGACACGCAGATCGGTCAGTTCATAGCGCATGGTCGGCTCCCTCCGGCCGCTTGCGCAGCAAGTACTTCTGCGTTCCTTCGAGCACCTCGACGCCGTCCTGGTTGACGACGCTCGATCGCATGACCAGCACGCCCGTCGTGCGGCCCGGCACGAGCTCGATCACTTCAAGCGTGGCGTAGAGGGTGTCTCCCACGAACACCGGATGCAGAAAGCGGCTGGACTGTTCGATGAAGGCCTTCAGGGATTCCTCCACCATGTGCGGGAACAGGCCGGCGCCGGCCGCCGTCTGGATCAGCACCTGAAAACCATGGGCCAGCATCTGCGGCATCCCCAGGCGGCGGCAGTACGCCGCGTCATAGTGGATCGGATGGTTGTCTCCGCTGGCCAGCTGGAAAGCCGCGAACAGCGCATCGGTCATCGTTCGCGAGGGCAGGACGAATTTCTCGTGCAGTGAAAAGTCATCGAAGTAGCGCTGTTCGCACATGCGGTGGGCGGCAAAGTCGAAAGCCATGGCGTCGGGTTCCCGGAAGATCAGTCGGCGGCGATTTGGGCCGCCTTGGCGACGCGGCCCCATTTCAGGATCTCGCCATCCAGAAACTCGGTGAGTGCGGCGGGCGAAGGGTTCTTTTCAAGCAGCAGACCCATGTCGTAGGCCTTCGCCTTCAGTTCCTTGTCGTCGAGGGCGTCGCGCAGCGACCGGGCCAGCTTCTCGACGATCGGCGCGGCCGTGCCTGCAGGCGCGAACACCGCGTTCCACGTGTACGCCTCGTAGCCCGCCACCGTTTCCGCGATGGCCGGCGCGTCGGGTGTCTGCGGCAGGCGCTCTTTCATCGACGTGCCAAGCAGGCGGACCGCGCCCGACTTCGCCTGCGCAATGCCCGTGGGCGCGCTGTCGAAGGTGTAGCCGATGTGACCGCCCATCAGGTCGGCGCTGACGGGGCCGTTGCCGCGATAGGGAATGTGCGTGGACTGCAGGTTCGCTTCGTGGTTGAGGAGCGCTGCGCCGATGTGCGATGCACTGCCCACGCCCGCGGAGCCGTAGCTGACTTCCCCCGGATGGGCCTTGAGATAGTCGATGAATTCGCGCATGTTTCGGGCGGGGAACGATGGGTTGACCAGCAGCACCAGCGGCGATCTGGCGGCGAGCCCAATCGGGGTGAACGACCGGATGGTGTCGTAGGGCAGTTTCTTGTTGATGGCCGGGTTCACGGCGTGCGCCACGGTGGTCATCAGCAGCGTGTAGCCGTCCGGCCTGGCCCGGGCCACGGTATCGGTGCCGACGATGGTGCCTGCGCCGGTGCGGTTTTCAACGACCATCGTGGCGTTCATTTGCTTGCCCCATGCGCTGGCGAGCACGCGCGCGAAGGTGTCGGTCGGGCCGCCCGCCGCGTAAGGAATCACCAGGGTGATCGGCTGCCTGGGGTAGCTGTCCTGCGCCCGGACGGCGGGTGCGGCGAAGAAGAAGGCAGCGAGAAGTGCCCATCCCAGGCGCGACGGCAGGTTCATGATGTGTCTCCAGGAGCGTTGTTTTGCGGGGCCGTGAGTGTTGAAGCTCGGCCAGACGATAGCGGCGGCCCTCGGTGCCGGCCAGTCGAATTCTTCTAACGCCGCATTGCGCGCCCATGAACGCGTGGCGTGGGCCGGCGCGTGCCCCACGCCGACGCCCCGGCTCCCTACTGCAAGGGCGGCACGTTGCCGCTGTCCTCTTTCGAGGAGGCGAACAGGTCCCAGGCCGCCATGAACAGCGCCGCGATCACCGGCCCGATCACGAAGCCGTTGATGCCGAACAGCGCGATCCCGCCGATGGTCGACATCAGCACCATGTAGTCGGGCATCTGCGTGTCCTTGCCGACCAGGATCGGGCGCAGGATGTTGTCGACCAGCCCGATCACGAAGACGCCGACGAAGATCAGCACGAAGCCCTTGCCGAAGGCGCCCACGGCCAGGAAGTAGACGGCGACCGGGGTCCAGATCAGCGCCGCACCGATGGCCGGCAGCAGCGACAGGAAGGCCATCAGGACGCCCCACAGCAGCGAGCCCTGCAGGCCCAGGAACGAGAAAGTCGCGCCGCCGATGATGCCCTGCGTCGCGGCCACCGCGATGTTGCCCTTGATGGTGGCGCGGATCACCGTGGTGAACTTGTTCAGCAGGTAATGGGTGTGCGGCTTGGCCAGCGGCAGCGATTCGCGCACCTTCGTCGACAGGTCGGCGCCGTCGCGCAGCAGGAAGAACAACAGGTACAGCATGAGGCCGAAGCTGACGATGAATTCGAAGGTGTTCTGGCCGATCGCCAATGCGTGCGTGGCGATCACCTGGCTGCCTCGCGCGGCGGCTTGCGACACCTGGGCGATCAGCCCATCGACATTGCCAAGACCGAAGCGGTCGAGCAGGCTCAGCGCCCACTTCGGGATCACATCCACCACCTGCTGGAAATACCTGGCGAAGCTGATGTCGCCGGATCGGATCTTCTGCGACACCAGCGACACCTCTTCGACCAGCGACACGGTGACCGCGGTGAGCGGGATGATCACCACCACCATGGCCATCAGCAGCGTGCTGATGGCCGCGAGGTTGCGCCGGCCGCCCATCTTCCTGAGCAGCCGACGATAGATCGGCGTGAACAGGATCGCGAGCGCCAGGCCCCACATCACGGCGCCGAAGAAGGGGAGCAGGATCCAGCCGAAGGCGATCGTGACGGCCGCCAGCAGGAAGAGGAGCGTGCCGCGCTGCAGGGCTGGGGTATTCATGCCGGATCGACTGTAGCCGAAACAGCCGTCCCGCTTGAGGCCAGAGGTGTCAGCGCAGGCCGCGAGGCAATGCCAGCGGCGCCAGTGTCGCCCGCAGGCGCTCGTCGGCATCGGGCCCGGTCGCCACGTCGACCTGCAGCGCCTGCTCGACATTGCCGATGTGGTCCAGCATCAACTGGCGGGCGCGCGGCGTATCGCCGGCCTCGAGCGCCGCCACGATGGCGGCATGCTCGGCGCAGGATTCGGCCGCCTCGTGCTTCGACTGGAACAGCGTGGCCGCCAGCGTGGTGCGCGCCGTCAGGTCGCGCAGCACGTCGCAGAGCAGGCGGTGGCCCATCTGGTCGGCCAGGCAGACATGGAAGTCGGCCAGCAGGAAGGCGCGGGTGGCAGCGTCGGCGCCTGCGATGGCGCGCTTCTCGTCGGCGATGTGCTCGCGCAGCTTGCGGATCACCTTCGAGAGCGGCCGCCCGGCTTCGGCCAGGATGCCGGCCTCGACGATGCGGCGGGCCGCGAAGGCATCGCGCGCTTCCTCGGCCGAGGGTTCCACGACGTACCAGCCCCGGCGCGACTGCACCTCCACGAAGCCGCGGGCCTGCAGCTGCATCAGGGCCTCGCGCACCATGGTGCGGCTGACGCCGAAGTTCTCCGCCAGCGCCTGCTCGCCGAGCCGCTCGCCGGGCGCGAGCTTCTGCGCCAGGATCGCCTCGACCACGCGTTCGGCGATGTGGGTGGGCGTGACGTCGGTCATCGGCTTGCTCAATGGGCTGCCGAAACGGCGGCCGGCGAGCCCGGCTCGGCCAGCGGCTCGTCCTCGGGCGAGTGGGTGCCGTTGAGCACCGCATGGGCCCGCTCGCGGTCGATGTCGCCCTCCCAGGCGGCGATCGCGACCGTGGCGACACAGTTGCCGACCAGGTTGCCGAGCGCCCGGGCGATGCCCATGAACCAGTCGACCGACAGCACCAGCACCAGCCCGATGGCCGGGATTGCCGGAATCGCGTGCAGCGTGGCGGCCAGCACCACGATCGCCGAGCCCGGTACGCCGTGCGCGCCCTTGGAGGTGACCAGCGCGATCGCCAGGATGGTCAGCAGGTCGGCCATCGAGATCGGGGTGTTGGTCGCCTGGGCGATGAACACCGCTGCCAGCGTGATGTAGATCGAGAAGGCGTCGAGGTTGAACGAGTAGCCGGTCGGGATCACGAGGCCCACGGTCGAGTCGCGGATGCCCATGTGGCGCAGCTTGGCCATGATCTGCGGCAGCACGCTGTCCGAAGAGGTGGTGGCGAAGACGATCGTGAGTTCCTCGCGCAGGTAGCGCAGCAGCTTGACCAGGCTGAAGCCCGAGAAGCGCATCACCAGCCCGAGCACCACGAAGACAAAGAACAGCACGGCGAAATAGAACAGCGCGACCAGCATGCCGAGCTGCTTGAGCGAGCCGATGCCGTACTGGCCGACCGTGAAGGCGATTGCGCCCAGCACGCCCAGCGGCGCCAGCTTGATGATGATGCCCATGATCTTGAACAGCACCAGCGAGAGCGCATCGACCACCGCGCCGACCGGCCGGCCGCGTTCGCCGAGCAGCGACAGCGCGCAGCCGAACAGCACCGCGAACAGCAGCACCTGAAGCACGTCGCCGGTCGCGAAGGCATTGACCACCGTGGTCGGGATCAGCTTCATCAGGAACTCGACCGTGCCGCCGCTGGTCAGCTTGTCGGCGTTCGAGGCATAGGCGCTCATGGCCGCGGGGTCGAGCTTCGACGGATCGACATTCATGCCCACGCCGGGCTTGAAGACGAAGGCCAGCACCAGTCCGAGGGCCAGCGCGACCGTGGTCAGCACCTCGAAGTAGATCAGCGCCTTGACCCCGACCCGGCCGACGCGCTTCAGGTCGCCCGCGCCGGCGATGCCATGCACCACGACGCAGAACACCAGCACCGGAATGATCATCTTGATCAGCTTGATGAAGCCGTCGCCGAGCGGCTTGAGCTTGACGGCGAAGTCGGGAAAGAAGAGGCCCGCGACGACGCCGAGCACCAGCGCGATGACCACCTGACCGAAGAGCGATTTGGCGAAACGTGGCATGGGGGTTCCCTGTGTAGGTTTGCATGCAAGCTTCACGTTGTCTTGCATACAAGCAATGTAGGCAAGATTCACCGAAATGCCCTGAGGGTATTCCCGGAATCGGGTCACTGGCCTCCGAGAACTGTATGATGCGCATCATGCGAAAAGGAAAGCCCAATGCCAGAGCCGCAGCCAAGGATGCCACGCACGAACGCATCGTGGCCGTGGCCGCCCGGGCGATCCGTCGCAGCGGATACGACGGTACCGGGGTCGCGGACATCATGAAGGAGGCCGGCCTGACCCATGGCGCCTTCTATTCCCACTTCACCTCACGTGAGGCCATGTTGGCCGAAGCGGCAGGCAGGGCATGCGCGGAGTCCACTGCCGCCGTGGCCGACGTTGTGGCCAGCGTGCCCCGCGGCATGGCATTGGCATCCATGCTCAGCGCCTATCTCTCCAGGGAGCACTGTGAGCAGGTCGACACGGGATGCCCCCTTGCCGCGCTGGGCTCCGAGACGTCACGCCAGGCTTCCGATGTGCGTCGAGTGACGACGCGCCACATCAAGGAAATGATCGACCTGGTAGCCCGCCAGTCGCCGGACTGGGGACAGCCCGGTGCCCACGAACGGGCCATCGTGACCATCGCCACCATGGTGGGCGCTTTGCTGTTGTCACGCGCAGTCGATGAGCCAGATCTGTCTGACGAATTGCGCGAGGCCGCGCTCAAGCACCTGATCGCTGCGGGTCACTGAAAGCCACCGATGGATCGTGCTTATTTTTTCGTCTATTCACATGATGATCATCATGTGACAATGCCCCGCAGCCCACGCAATCTCCCCCCATTCACCGCCATGAACCAGGCCCCCGCAGTCTCACGACGCGATTCATGCGGGTGCACCAGGAACAAGGAAGACTGATGAAGGCATTTGTCCTGGAACGCTATGGCAAAAAGCGCGCGTTGCGGTCGACAGAGATGCCGACTCCGGAACTGCACGATGACGAGGTCTTGGTCGAGGTCCATGCC
Source organism: Variovorax sp. P1_G12 (assembly GCF_056405555.1). Classification (NCBI taxonomy): domain Bacteria; kingdom Pseudomonadati; phylum Pseudomonadota; class Betaproteobacteria; order Burkholderiales; family Comamonadaceae; genus Variovorax; species Variovorax sp. P1_G12. The sequence continues at coordinate 12,706 of NZ_JBFUBW010000019.1, forward strand.
GCCGGCGTGAACCTGCTGGACGCCAAGATCAGGGACGGAGAGTTCAAGCTCATCCTGCCTTATCGCCTGCCGCTCATCCTGGGACACGATGTGGCGGGTGTCGTGGTCAAGGCGGGACCACGGGTGCAGCAGTTCAAGCCGGGTGATGAGGTCTATGCCCGGCCGGATGATTTCCGGATCGGCGCGTTCGCCCAGTTCGTCCCGGTCAAGGAGGCATCGCTTGCCCTTAAACCGAAGAACCTCACGATGGAGGAAGCCGCTTCCATTCCCCTGGTGGGCTTGACGGCATGGCAGGCACTGATTGAGAAGGCCAACCTGAAGAAGGGGCAAAAGGTCTTCATTCAGGCAGGCTCCGGCGGCGTAGGCACTTTCGCGATCCAGTTGGCCAAGCATCTGGGCGCAGCTGTCGCCACGACGACGAGCACTGCCAATGTCGGGCTCGTGAAGAGCCTGGGTGCAGACGTCGTCATCGACTACAAGACGCGGGACTTCGAGGACGTCTTGCGCGACTACGACGTGGTCCTGAACAGCCAGGATGGCAAGACCCTCGAAAAGTCTCTTGGCGTGCTCCAACGAGGTGGGAAGCTCATCTCCATCTCGGGACCGCCTGACCCCGAATTCGGCAAGGATATCGGGGCCCCCGGATTCGTGAAACTGGTCATGTGGCTGATGAGCTCAGGCGTCAGGCGAAAGGCGCAAGGCCGAGGCATCGGCTATTCGTTCCTCTTCATGAAGGCGAATGGGAGCCAACTGCGCGAGATCACCCGACTCATCGAAGCTGAGGCCATCCGACCTGTGATCGATCGGGTCTTTCCGTTCGAGTCGACCAACGAGGCCCTGGCTTACGTCGAAGCAGGCCGCGCGAAGGGCAAGGTCGTCGTCCAGATCAAGTGAGTCTTTTCTCCCCAACCATGGAGTTTCATTGTGAAGATTGAAAACGCTGTTGTCCTCGTCACCGGTGCCAATCGTGGCATCGGCTTGGCATTCACCCGCGAGTTGCTCGCCCGCGGTGCCCGCAAGGTCTACGCCGGAACGCGCGACCCCGCGGCCGTCATGCAGGCGGGTGTTCAGCCCCTGCGACTTGACGTCACCAGGTCAGACGACGTGGCGGCCGCCGCAGAGCGAGCGTCGGATGTGACGCTCGTGATCAACAACGCCGGCATTGCCCAGCCCGGAGGCTTTCTTGCGCCGGACAGCGAAGAGGTCGCGCGACGCATCTTCGAGACCAACTTCTTCGCCATGTTGCGCGTGAGCAGGGCCTTTGCACCGGCTCTCGAGGCCAACGGCGGCGGCGGTTTGCTCAATGTGTTGTCGGTCGCCTCATGGGTGAACGGCGGCGAACTGGCCGCCTATTCGGCCAGCAAGTCCGCCGCCTGGTCGCTCACCAATGCCCTGCGCCACGAACTGGCGGCGCAGAAGACGCAGGTGCTGGCACTGCACATGGCCTACGTCGATACCGACCTCACGCACGGGTTCGATGTCCCGAAGTCCAGTCCTGAGCAGATTGTCAAGCGCGCGCTCGATGGACTCGAGTCGGGCCTCGACGAGGTGCTGGCCGATGAACTCACGCTGCAAGTGAAGCGCGGGATGACGGCGGCCAGGCCCAGCTACCTGCCACAAGCCTCCTGAGGCCCCCATTCGATTGCGCCCCACTCCCTGCCAACGACAAAGTCTCGAACGACCTGCACTCACTCAAGGACCCTCATGCTGTTTGAACCTCTCACCGCCGCGTCGATTCAACTCGCCAACCGCGCCGTCATGGCACCGATGACGCGCAGCCGTGCCGTCGATGCCAACACCCCCAACGTATTGATGGCCGAGTACTACGGCCAGCGTGCTTCGGCGGGCCTGATCGTCAGCGAGGGCACCTCGCCCTCGCCCAATGGCCTGGGCTACCCCCGCATCCCCGGACTCTTCAACGGTGCGCAGGTGCGTGGGTGGAAGACGATCACCGACGCGGTCCACGCCAAGGGCGGCAAGATCTTCGCGCAGCTCATGCACACCGGCCGCGTGACTCACGTGGCCAACCTGCCAGCAGGCGCGGAGGTTCTCGGGCCGATGGCCATGGCGTGCCCCGGCGAGATGTACACCGACTCACAGGGCATGCAGCCGCACAGCACCCCGCGAGCGATGACGGCGACCGACATCGCCCATGCCGTCGACGAGTATGCGAAGTCAGCGCAGTTGGCCATCGAAGCGGGATTCGACGGTGTCGAGCTGCACGCCGCGAACGGCTATCTGATCGAGCAATTCCTGAACGCCAATGTGAACCTGCGCACCGACGCCTACGGTGGCAGCATCGAAGGCCGCAATCGCTTCGCGCTTGAAGTTTCCCGCGCCACTGCGGCCGCCGTCGGTGCCCATCGCGTCGGGATACGGGTGTCGCCCTACGGCGTGTTCAACAGCACGGGCGCGTTCCCCGACGTCGACGCTCAGTACTTGGCGCTCACTCAGGAACTGTCGAGGCTTGGCTTGCAGTACATCCACTTGCTCGACCATTCAGCAATGGGCGCGCCGTCGGTGCCTGCCGAATTGAAGTCCCGGCTTCGCGGTGCGTTCCAGGGCTTGTTCATCCTCGCTGGCGGCTTCGATCGCGCCCGTGCCGAAAGTGCGCTCAGGGCAGGCCAGGCGGATCTCATCGCCTTCGCCCGCCCGTTCCTCGCCAATCCCGACCTGGTGGAGCGCATGCGGGCCGAAGCGGCGCTGAATGCCGCAGACATGGCGACGTTCTACACCCCTGGTTCAAAGGGCTACACCGACTATCCGGCACTTGCGGCCTGACTTGCGGTGCCGGGCCGGTCGAGGGATCCTCGATCGCATGCTTTGCTGCGCCGCAATGACCACTTCGAAAAGGGGGGCGCCGCACGCCCTGGCTCGCCTTCGACGGGCGCCTGGATCGTGCTTCGCATGGAATTTTTTACAACATTGAAGGCCGTCAAGCACGAGCCAAGTGGCTGCGGAAAGCGCATCATCCTGTTTGACGAGCACCACGGTGCGGACTGCGTGCGAGGCAGGGCAGGGCATGACATGGATCAAGAAGGTTTTCTGGATCGGCGCTGGGCTCGCCGCCGTGGGTGCGCTTGTCTCATTCACGGTGGACGAATTGAAGACGTCCCGGCTGCAATCGGCCCTGTGGCGCGACCTCGCCAGCGGTGCCCGCTTCAGCGTCGACGCCGGTGCCAGCGATGCCATCCGCTTCCCCCATACCGGGCCCTACGATGAGCGGCTGGGCTACGACCAGCTGCCAGGCTTCATCGAGCGCCTGGAGCCCCTGGGCTTCGCGATCACCCGCCAGGCCCGCATGTCGCCGCGGCTGATCGAACTGCAGGAGCGCAAGCTTTTCATTCCCTACCGGGAGAAGAATCAGGCCGGCTTGACCGTGCGCGACTGCCGCGATGAAAAGCTGCTGCACACGCGCGTGCCGATGCGCGTGTACGAGCGTTTCGAGGAGGTTCCGCCGCTGCTGGTGAGCGCGATGCTGTTCGTCGAGGACCGCCACTTGCTCGACACGCAGCCGCCGCAGCGCAACCCCGCGATCGATCCGGAGCGCTTCGCGAAGGCCGCGCTCGAACAGGCGCTCCGGGCCGTTGACCCCAGCCAGGCGGCGACGGGTGGCAGCACGCTGGCGACCCAGATCGAGAAGTACCGCCATTCCCCCCACGGCCGCACCGCATCCATCGGCGAGAAGCTGCGCCAGATGACCTCGGCCTCGCTGCGCGCCTACCTGGACGGCGAGGACACGCTGGTGCGGCGCCGCCAGATCGTCGTCGACTATCTCGATACGGTGCCTCTGGCCGCGCGCCCCGGCATCGGCGAAGTGCACGGCCTGGGCGACGGGCTGTGGGCCTGGTACGGCCGCGACTTCGGCGAAGTCAACCGCCTGCTCGCCGACTACGACGAAAGCGCCGCGCCCGCGGAAGAAGCGCTCCAGCGCCAGGCCGAAGCCTTCAAGCAGGCGCTGTCGCTGATGATCGCGCAGCGCCGCCCGTCGCAGCATCTGCTCGGCGACGGCACGGGCCTGACGCGGCTGACCGACAGCTATCTGCGGCTGATGGCCGAAGCCGGCGTGATATCGCCTCCGCTTCGGGATGCGGCACTGCCGTTGCCCCTGCGCCTGCAGCCCGAGCTGCCGCCGGCGCCGAGGACCGACTTCGTCCAGCGCAAGGCCGTGAGCGCGCTGCGCACCCACATCTCCACCTTGCTCGACGTACCGCGCGCCTACGACCTCGAGCGTCTCGACCTCGAGGCGGAAACCAGCCTCGACGGCGAGGCGCAAGCGCTGGTGGCGCGAATCCTCGCCGGCCTGCGCACGCCCGCCGCGGCGAAGGCGGCGGGACTGGTCGGCTTCCACATGCTCGACCCCGGCGCGGACCCCGCCCCCCTGGTCTACAGCTTCACGCTGTTCGAGCGCGGCGCACGCGCGAACCTGCTGCGCATCCAGGCAGACAACATCGACCAGCCCTTCGACGTGAACCAGGGCGCGCGACTGGACATGGGCTCGACGGCCAAGCTGCGCACCCTGGTGAGCTACCTGGAGCTCGTCGCCGAGCTGCACGCGCGCTGGGCCGATCTGAGCCCCGTCGATCTGTCGGCGCTGGCGGTGAGCCCGCGCGATCCGCTGGGCGCCTGGGCGCGGCAATACCTCCTGCGCGCCAAGGACCGCAGCCTCGCGCCGATGCTCGAGGCCGCCATGCAGCGCCGGTACTCTGCGAGCCCGTCGGAGGCCTTCTTCACCGGCGGCGGCATGCACCAGTTCGCAAACTTCGAGCGCTCTCAGGGCGGCAGCTCGATGACGGTGCGAGAGGGTTTCAAGCACTCGGTCAACCTGGTGTTCATCCGCCTGATGCGCGATCTGGTGCGCCACCGGATGTACGGCGGCGAATCGAATGCCGAGCGCATGTTGAAGGATTCGACCGACCTGGGCCGGCGCGAAATGCTCGCGCGCTTCGCCGACCGCGAAGGCTCGGCCTACCTCGTGCGCTTCTATCGCAAGTACCAGCGTCAGCCCGCCGCGGGCGCCGAGGCACTGCTGCTGCGCGGCGTGAGGCCGTCGGCGCCACGCCTGGCGAGCGTGCTGTTCACGATCGAGCCCGAGGCCGACGAGGCGCAGCTCGACGCGCTGCTGATACGGCAGACGGGCCGCGGCGCTGCCTCGCCGCGCGCACTGCGGGCGCTGCGCACCACCTACGCCGGCTTGTCGCTCGCGGATCGCGGCTATGTCGCGCGCGTGCATCCGCTCGAGCTCTGGCTGGTCGGCTACCTGCGGCGTCACCCTGGCGCGTCGCTGACCGAGGTGCTGGACGCCAGCACGCGCGAACGCCAGGAGGCCTACGCCTGGCTCTTCAAGACGCGCCACAAGGGCGCGCAGGACAGGCGCGTGCGCGAACTGATCGAGCTCGACGCCTTCGCGCAAATCCATCAATCCTGGCAGCGGCTGGGTTACCCGTTCGCATCACTCACGCCCTCCTACGCGAGCGCGATCGGCGCGTCTGGCGACCGGCCGGCCGCGTTGGCGGAGCTCATGGGCATCATCGTCAACGACGGTGTGCGCCTGCCGACGCAGCGGGTCGGCGCATTGCACTTCGCGCGCGACACGCCCTACGAGACCCGGCTCGAGCCGCGCAACGCGAGGGTCGAACGCGTGATGTCCGTCGAGGTGGCTGCGACGGTACGCGGCGCGCTCGTCGAAGTGGTGCACGGCGGCACCGCCGGGCGGCTCCAGGGTGCGCTCAAGGACGCGGACGGCCGCGTGATCGAGATCGGCGGCAAGACCGGCACCGGTGACCACCGCTTGCAACGCATCGGCCGCGGCGGGCGGGTGATCTCGGAGCGCAAGATCGACCGCTCGGCCACTTTCGTCTTCATGATCGGCGACCGCTACTTCGGCACCATCATGGCCTACGTGCACGAACCCTATGCGGCCCGCTATCGGTTCACGAGCGCATTGCCGACCCAGCTGCTGAAGTCGCTAGGGCCGCAACTCCAGCTCGTGCTACAGCGAGACGGGTGCGGGGGCGATGGATAGCTGCTGGGAGTCGCGAATCCGCCCAAGGATCGACGCCAGCTCGTTCGCCTCCGCACGAGTGAATTCGCGCGCCAGCCTGTAGAACTGCGCTTGGTAGCAGGGCAACATGACCGCCGCTGTGAGCGCGTGGACGTCGTCGCTCCGAGCCAGGTGGCGACTGCAAGAAGCAATGCTTCGATAGATGTCGAGTGCCTGAGCGACGCGGCCTGAAGGTTGCGCGTCGCAGTTCATGGGATGCAGTACCAGATGCCCACCGGGGCCTTTCTTGCTTGTCTTGCCGGTCATCGCCGCTCCTTCGGGGGCGCCTCGGATGGCGCCTGGCGACCACTCTATTCACTCCGTAGCGCAGTGGTGAGTAACAAATCCGTCGTGAACGCAGGGCGCCGCCTGAGAGCGCCGCGGATCGACCGCTCCAGGGGCAAGGACGACTGAATTCGCCCGTCATCGGGCCGGGCCGCTATGCTGGGCGGCATGACTTCCAAGACGCTGCTCGTGGTCTACCACACCATGACCGGCGGCACCGCGCAGATGGCGCAGGCCGCCGCCGAAGGCGCGCGCGGCGAACCCGATGTGCATGTGCGCCTGCTGCATGCGCCGCAGGCCCAGCCCGACGACGTGCTGGGCGCTGACGGCTATGTGTTCGCCACGCCCGAAAACCTCGCCGCAATGGCCGGGCTGATGAAGGACTTCTTCGACCGCTGCTACTACGCCGCGCTCGACCGCGTGAACGGCCGGCCCTACGCCACGCTGGTGTGCGCTGGCAGCGACGGCCAGAACGCCGCGCGGCAGATCGACCGCATCGCAACCGGCTGGCGCCTGCGCTCCGTTGCGCCGGCATTGATCGTGTGCACCCATGCGCAGACGCCCGAGGCCATCGCGCGGCCCAAGCAGATCAGCGCCGAGGACCTTGCGCAATGCCGCGAGCTGGGCGCCGCGCTGGCCGCGGGACTGGCGCTTGGCGTGTTCTGACGCCGGCCGGAAGTCTTCACTTCATCACCAGGCCGCCGTCGACGAACAGCACCTGTCCAGTCATGAAGCGGCTCCATTCGGAAGCGAGAAACAGCACCGGGCCGGCGACGTCCTCGGGTCGCGCGATCCGCCGCAGCGGCGTTGCGGCGATCAGCGACTCGCGGAATTCTTCCCGGGTCGCGCTGCTGGCCTGCGTCGGGTAGACCAGGCCGGGGGCGACGCAATTGACGCGGATGCCGAGCGGCCCCAGTTCGGCGGCCAGGTTGCGGCTGAAGCCGACCAGCGCCGACTTGGCGGTCGTGTAGTCGTGGTACGGGATCACCGGCCGTTCGACCAGGTCGCTGACGATGTTGACGATGCTGCCCTGGGTGCGTTGCCTGAAGTGCGGCAGCACCGCCCGGCAGACGTTGTAGGCGCTGCCGACGGCGCCTTCGAACTGCGCCTGGTAATCCGGCCACGCCATGTCGCCGAACAAGGTGCGGCGCTGCGGGTCGAAGGCGTACGGCCGGAAGGCGTTGTTGACCACCACATCGATGCGACCCGCTTCGTCCAGGGCCTGTTCCACCATGGCCTGCACGGCCGTGGCCGAATTGACGTCGGCCTTCACGGCCCAGGCGTCACCACCGGCCGCCTTGCAATGCGCGACCACCTCGGCGGCCGCGGCGTCGTTGCTCAGGTGGTTGACCACCACCGTCGCGCCTTCGCTCGCGAAGGCCTGCGCGATGGCGGCGCCGATGCCGCGGCTCGCACCGGTCACCAGCACCACCTTGCCCTCGAACTTCACGGTGTCCTCCTTCATTGCGCAGGCAGCAGTTCCGTGCTGACGACGTCCGAGATCTTGATGTCGCGCTCGATCAGGCCCAGCTTGCGATAGGCATCCGCGGCCTTCTGCAGCGACTCCAGGTCGAACGCGCCAAGACCGTTCTTCGCGGTGGTGGCCGACACGCTGGCGGCATTGCGCAAGCGAATGATCTCCAGGTTGGCGGCGCGGTCGGTCCCGTCGATGGCGTGTTTCATGGCCAGGCCGGCCGCCTCCTCGGGGTTGGCGATCATCCAGGCCGCGCTCTCGCGATAGGCCTTCAGGAACCGCTTGAGCAACGGCTTCTTCTGCTGGTAGACCTGTTCCCGGACCACGAACAGGTCGCTCGACACGTTCAGGTAGTTGCGCACCTCCATCACGTTGACGTCGCCCACCCCCTTGCGCTTGCCCACCAGCAAGCCGGTGTCGGTGGCAGCGGTCGCATCGACCTGGCCTTGCAGCAGCGGCGCGAAGTTCGACAGCCCGGTGACGACGATGGTGACATCGGATTCGGACAGGCCGGCCTGGTGCAGCAGCACCAGCAGGTTCTGCCGGGTGCCGCTGGACAGGCTGTAGACACCGATCTTCTTGCCCTTCAGGTCGGCCGGCCTGGTGATGTTGGCGGACTTGAGCGAGACCACGTTGAAGACGTTCTGCGGGTAGATGTCGTAGATCGCCCGCAGCTTCTCGCCCTTGTCGAGGGCCGAGAAGAACGCGCCAGGGTCGGTGAAGGCCACGTCCGCCTGGCCGGTGAGGATGTTGCGGATCGCGTCGCCCCCGCCGGCGCCGGACACGTAGGCCAGATCGATTCCATTGGCCTTGAAGATGCCCTTGTCGGGCTCGGCCAGCAGGTGCGTGATCTCGGTGATCGGCTTGCTCCAGCCGGCCACGGTGATCTTCTCCGGCGCGTCACCGGCGTTGGCCCCGCCGGTAGCGATCAGGGTGAATAGCGCGGCGGTTGCCAGCAGTGCGCGGCGGCGTGCGATCGGTGTGTTCAAGGTCGTGTTCCTCATGAGATTCGGGTGTAGGGCCGCAGCAGTCGCTTCTCGACTGCGAGCGTGATCTGGTAGAGCGCGAGGCCGAGCACGGCGATGACCACCAGCACCGCGAACATCAGCGGCGTGTCCATCATTCCCTGCGAGGCGATGATCAGCGCGCCGAGCCCCTGGCTGGCGCCGATGAACTCGCCGACCACCGCCCCGACCAGCGCGAGCACCACCGCGACCCGCAGGCCCGCCAGGATCCCGGGCAGGCCGGCAGGCAGCTTCAGGCGCAGCAGCGTCTGGCGCCGCGTGGCGCCCAGCATCCGGAACAGCTCCAGCCGTTGCGGGTCGACCTGCTGCAGGCTGGTCACGGTGTTTTCCATCAACGGGAAGAAGCAGATCAGCGCCGTGATCACCACCGTCGATGTCATGCCGAAGCCGAACCACACGATGAAGAGCGGCGCCAGCGCCAGCTTGGGGATGACCTGGCTGATCACGACATACGGCTTCAGCACGCGCTGCAGCAGCGCCGACTCGGCCATCGCCACGCCGCTGATGAAACCGATCAGGCAGCCGGCGAACAGCCCGAGCATCAGCTCGAGGGCGGTCGTTCGGATGTGGGGCCACAGGTAGCCGGTGGACAGGCCCATCCAGAGCGACTTCATCACCGCCGAAGGCGCCGGCAGGACCAGGGCCGGAATGCCGGAAGCGCGCGCCGCCAGCTCCCATCCCGCGAGCAACGCGAGCAGCAGCGCCCAGGAGCCGAGCTGTGTGCGTGGGGAGATCGACTTCATGCCGTCGCCAGGTCCATCGCATCGCGCACTTGCGCGCAATGCAGGTTGAAGGCCGCGCCGTACCGCATCGCCGGCGCGCGCGGCCGGCTCACCTCGACGCGGATGTCCCGGACGATCCGGCCGCGGTCCATCACCGCGACCCGGTCGCCCAGATACACCGCCTCGGCGATGTCGTGCGTCACGAACAGGACGGTGGTGCGGCGCAGGCGGCACATCTGCAGCAGGTCGTCCTGCAGTTCGCCGCGGGTGATCGCGTCCAGCGCGGCAAAAGGTTCGTCCAGCAAAAGCAGCGCCGGCTCCAGGATCAATGCGCGCGCCAGGGCCACGCGGCTCTGCTGGCCGCCCGACAGCTGCCGGGGGTAATGCTGCGCATGGGCCGACAGGCCCAGCAGCGCGAGCAACTGCTCGGCCTTGTCGATCTCCTGCGCGGTGGGCTTGTGTTGCAGCGACACCGGCAGCAGCACGTTGTCGATCACGCGATGCCACTCGAGCAGGGTCGGCGACTGGAACACGAAGCCGAGTTGCGGGCCGGGCGCGACCACCTCCTTGCCCTGCAACCGGATGCTGCCGGTGTGAGGATGCAGCAGGCCCGCGGCGAGCTTGAGCAGGGTCGTCTTGCCGCAGCCGCTGCGCCCGACCAGGCAATGGAACTCGCCTTGCGCGATGGTCCAGTCGACGCTGCGCACCACCGGCGGCCAGCCGGGGTAGGTGAAGCCCACCTTGTCGATGTCGAGGAAGCTCATGGCCCTAGTCCGCGTACGGCGCCAGCCTGTCGGCCGCAAGTTCCGCCGACTGCTCGATCTCGACCATCCGCACCAGGTCCAGCAGGTTGAACCGGCCGTCGTGATGCCAGCCCGCCTCCGGCGAGGTCATCGAGCCGATGGCCGTGATGCGGGTGACGCCGGCAGCGCCCAGCAACTCCGACAGCCGGAACAGTTCGGCCGGTGCGGCCGCCACGCCCGCGGTCTGCAGAAAGGGCGGGTGCGCGGCCACTTGCGCGATCACCTGTTCCAGCGAATCGACCGCGACGACCTGGATGCTGCGGTTCAGCGCCGTGGGGGCCAAGGCCCGCGCTTCATCGGCGTAAGCGACGCCCCAGGCCGCACCGGCTTCGCCGATCAGCTCGCAGACAGGCTCGCCGCCGCCCGACATCGACTGCAGCTCGATGGCTTGCCGCCATCCGGCGACCGCGGCCGACTCCTCCAGCGCCAGGGCCCGGCGCGGGAAGCGGTTGTGCAGGTTGGCGAGCTCGCTGGCGAGGTACTGGGCGAATTCGCGCGGCGACACCTTGCCGCCGCGCTCGACGTAGAAGACATGCGGCGAATAGCAGCCCTGCTGGTCGTAGCGCATCACGTCCCAGGCGGCCAGGCGAGCCGTCGCCGGCGCGCGCAGGGTGTCGAGGGCCGCGGCGCCGACCAGGCCGAAGCCCAGCTTGTGGCCGTACGCCAGGAAGCGCGTCGTGACCGGGAGGCGGCGGCGGATGTCGTCCAGCGCGTCGTTGCCGCCGTAGGCGAGCACCGTGTCGGCCTCGGCATAGAGGGCCGACGCCTGTTCCTTCTCGCCGCCTTTCCACCACACCACGGCCAGGCAGTCGGCCAGCGGCGGGTGGACCTCGGCCAGCAGCCGCGCGAACAGGCCTGCGAACAGCGGCTCCGCGCTCGGCAGCTTGCCGATGTTGCCGGCCTTCACCAGCAATCCGCAGACCAGGCTCCACAGCGGCAGGGCCGGCACGTTGCCGGCCCAGCTGTGAACCAGCAGATCCGGCCCGAACGCCTTGGCCGCGCCGCCCTTGGGTCGCGGCTGGAACTCGTCCAGCAGCTTGGGATTGGCGAAGTCTTCGGCGACGAAGCGATGCAGTTGCGGCGCGCGAAAGGTCTGGAGGAAAGCCGTGAGGCCCAGGCGGACCATTTCGGCGTCATAGCCGCTGACGATCGGCAGCAGCTGGTCGGCCTGCATGCGGCAGGGGTCGGCCGGGTCGAGCAGGCGGGCGATCGCGCGATCCACCACGGCCACGATCTGCGACACGGTCATCGTCTTCAGATGGAGGCGGCTGGCCTGCTTGACCCGCAAGGCGAGCGCGGTCATCTGTGGCGGACTCAGCACGGGCACCGCGACTTCGAGCCGCGTGGTGCCCGATTCGAAGACCAGAGGCTGCCACTGCACGTCCGCCGGCGCCAGGCCAGGCAGGTAACCGGCAACCGCGCGCAGTGTCTTCATGCCGCTGCCGCCCGGATGAATTCCTCCACCGCCAGCGAACAGCCCTTGGCCTCAGCGCCTTCGGCGCGGCCGAGCAGCAGGAACCCGCCGTCGGCGGCCAGGCCTACGTCCTCGGTCAGGATGGTGGTCACGGAATTGAAGTTGGCGAGATCGCAATGGACCAGGATTCCGCGCTCGCTGCGCGCGACCTCGCGGCCCGTGAGCGGGTCGACCAGGCGCGAGCGGATCCAGTGCGGCCCCGACTTCACCGACGGCACCGACGCATTGCCGGCGTCGTAGAACTGCGTGCTCAGCTCGGTCATGCCGTACATGTTGATGCACTGCGATCGTTCGATGCCGAGCCGCGCCGACAGCTCCGCATAGAAGGCGTCGAGCGGCAATTCGCGCGACTGTCCCTTGTAGCCGCCGGTGTCCAGGACCCGGCTGCCTGCCGGCAGGCGGAACGACAGGCCGCGCTGCTCGAGTTCGTCGATCAGATGCACGAAGCTGTAGCTGGCGCCGAGCAGCGCATAGGGCGAGCCGCGGCGTTCGGCGTCCGCCAGCGCATCGCACAGGCCGGCGATGTCCAGCCCCTGCGGGCTCACGAAGTAGCGACTCTCCTCGGTGCCGAATTCATTCAGCGCGAGCGCCAGGTAGTGGGCCAGCGAGGAATTGGCCAGCACGGTTTCGGTGGGGAACAGGATGCCCATGCGCATCCGGCCGCTGCCGCGCATGAACCGGTTCGAGAAGTTGCGGATCATCGACCGGTCGTAGACCGCCAGCGTCGGATGAAAGTGACGGCCCTTCACCTCGCTGCGGGTCGTGCCGCTGGTCATGAAGACCCGGTCCGTGGCGGCCGGCGGCTCGCACCGCAGGTCGAGTTCCTTGAAGGCGTCGATCGGCACCGCCGGGATGTCGCTCCAGCGCTTCACGTGGCGCAGGGTTGCGCCGCGCCGCTGGCAGAAGCGCCGGTACGCCGGGTTGTTGCCGTACTGGTGGGCGAACAGGCGCAACGCCAGCCGATCGAACGCGTCGTCGGTGCACCCGTCCTGCGCGATGAAGGCGAGCACGTCGGCGACCACATCGCCGGCCGCGGCTGTGGCCGCGGGTCGATCTGCAGGGGGCTGGTTCATAAGGAGACTTCTTCGTGACCGTGAAACGGATGCTCCGAAGGCCACTTCGAGCACGGCAGGATCCGCCGATGATCGAAGTGTTGGCTCTTCTTCCGCCGGCATTAACCGGTTCAAGTTCGCGGGTTTGAATCTCAGCACTGTCGTGTGCACCCCGGAGCGTTGGCGATATTACATGCATCCCGGAGGTGCTGCTGCGAAGCGTGTTCACCGGGATCGGATGAAGGGTCATCGGATGCCCGTGCACGTGCAGACCTCGACCAAGACACCACGGCCGGCATGGGCTTGCGCTCCGGCGCCTCGAAGCAGGAGACTGAGTCCCGCTCGAACGAAGGGATCCGCCATGGCCACTTCCGATGATCTTCAAGCCACCGTGGAAGCGCTGGTTCGCAGGGGCAAGGGAATTCTTGCCGCCGACGAGAGCGGTCCGACCATTGCCAAGCGCTTCAAGGCGATCGGCGTCGAGTCGACGCCGGAGAACCGGCGCGCCTACCGCAGCCTGCTGCTGTCGACGCCCGGCCTGGGCGAGTACGTCAGCGGCGTCATCCTGTACGAGGAGACCCTGGGCCAGAGCGCGGACGACGGCGAGCTGCTCGCGGCCCTGGCCGCGCGGCAAGGCATCGTGCCGGGCATCAAGGTCGACGCCGGCAAGGGCCCGCTGGCACTCGCGCCCGGCGACGAGATCACGCAGGGACTCGACGGACTCGCCCAGCGCCTCGAAGCCTACGTGACGCAGGGCGCGCGCTTTGCGAAATGGCGCGCCGTCTACAACGTCTCCGGCACGCTGCCGAGCCGGATGGCGATCGAGGCCAACGCCGAGGCGCTCGCGCGCTACGCGGCGATCTGCCAGTCGCAGGGGGTGGTGCCGATCGTCGAGCCGGAGGTCCTGATCGACGGCGACCACAGCCTGGCGCGCTGCGCGGAGGTCACGCAGGAGGTGCTGCACGAAGTGTTCGTGGCCTTGCATCGCTATCGCGTGGTGCTCGAGCATATCCTGCTGAAGCCCAGCATGGTGGTGCCTGGCAAGGCGCATGCGCGGCAGGCCGGTCCCGAGGAGGTGGCGGCGGAGACCCTCCGCGTGCTGCGGCGCGCGGTGCCGGCGGCGGTCCCGGGCATCAACTTCCTGTCGGGCGGGCAGTCGCCTGTCGAAGCGACCGCCAACCTGGATGCGCTCAATCGCCCGGGCCGGCAGCCCTGGCAGCTGAGCTTCTCCTACGGGCGCGCGCTGCAGGATCCGGCGCTGCAGGCGTGGCAGGGTCAACCTGCCCATGCGCGCGCGTGCCAGGACGCGCTGCTCAAGCGGGCACGGCTCAATGGCCTGGCCAGCGAGGGGAAGTACAGCGCGGGGATGGAAGGGGAAGGCGCCCACTAGCGTCGATGGGGCGCGGTCATGCGGCCCGTCTTGCACGGCACTGCTGCGGCGACAATCCGAGGCTCCTTGAAAATGAACGCATCCATGCCGCTCGAACCGAACCTTCCTCTCTCCCCTGCGGATCCTTCGCCCGCGTCGCTGGAGACGAAGCGCGCGGCCCAGAGCGAGGGCAAGGCCCGTCGCTTGCGCAACGAAGCCGAGAAGCTCGCAGCCTGCTGCCTGGTCGTTCGCGCGGCTTCTGCTGCAGCGGACCACGAAGCGTTCGCCGAGGTGAGCCGTGCCGCGTCGAAGGCGCTTCGCGCCAAGTTCGGCGCTGGATCGATCACGTCGGCGTTTGCGTGGTTGGCCGGCGATGCGGGGCGAGCCGCACTGGCAAGCGTTCTTGCCGGCGAGGTCGAGCTGACCGGGCCGCTGTCGGTTCAGCAGGTCGTCGAGGCCGCGGAGCTGGCGCAGAAGGCGGAGCTTCTGCGCGGGAAAAGCTGAGGCTTCGCGCTCACGAACCCTCGCTGCCGCGTGCCTTCTCCCCGGCCTCCAGCTGCCGGTAGAAGTAGGTGGTGGTGCAGAGCCCACCGTGCGGCAGCAGCGCATAGCCCGGAATCGCGCCGACGCGTTGCCAGCCGAGCCGCTCGTACAGGCGTTCGGCGGTGTCGCTGGCGGTGTCGAGCACCAGCAGCGACTTGCCGCAGTCGCGCCCCATCTGCTCGGCCGCGCCCATGAGCGCCTCGCCCCAGCCCTGGCGCCGCGCGCGGCGGTGCACCAGCATCTTCGACAGGTCGGCGCGGTGCGGCTGGTTGTCCGGCTGGGCCAGCACCAGCTGCACGGTGCCGACGATGCCCTCGGCATCCTCGGCCACCAGCAAGGCGCGTTCGCCCTCGGCGACCCCCTCGGCGACGCGGCACCAGAACGCCATCGCCTCGGGCAGCGGCAACGGATGCATGAAGCTCACCGAGGCGCCGCCCTCCACGCAATCGATCAGCAGTTCGGACAGGGCGCGCAGCTGCGCATCGGAGACCGTTTGAAGGCGGCGGATGTTGCGAACGGGAGCATTGGCGTCGGTCGTCATGTCATCTCCAAGCAGAGGGCAGGGTGGCGATCACGACGGCATAGCGCGTGAGGCTGCGCGTCGGGTTGTGATAGCTCACGGGACGGTCCAGCACGTGGGCCAGGCAGTCGCCGGCCTCGAGCCGATGGACCGCGTCGCCGACCGTGACTTCGATCGTGTTCTCCAGCACCCACACCTGCTGGTGGATGCGGGGTTCGCGGGCGCCGCTCTCGTAGGCCACCCGCGCCTTCGGCGGGAAGGCCACCTCGACGATCTGGATCGGCGACGACCCGCCGGCGGGCGAGACGTTGCGGCGCACGTAGCCCGAATGCGGATCGCGCCACAAGGGTTGGTCGGCCAGCCGCGCGACGGGGTCGTCGCTGGCTTGCGGCGGCTCGAACAGCGAGGCCAGCGCGACGCCAAGGCCGGTGGCGAGCTTCTCGAGCAGCACCGCGGTGGGGCTGCTTTCGCCGCGCTCGATCAGCGAGATCATCGAGCGGCTGACCCCGCAGTGCGTGGCCAGCGCGTCGAGCGACAGGCCGCGCGCCGCGCGCAGTTCGCGAACCCGCGCGGCGATGCGATCGTTCAGGCTGTCTGCTTGTTCCGTCATGTTGGAATTATTGTCTTAGATATTGGATGAATCGTCCAGTGCCTCGGCGATCGCGGCTTGGTTAGCATCGTGGCGCGCGGGATGCGATCCCGCCCTACAAGAAGGAGATCCCCATGCGATATCTGGAGCTGCCCGGCGGCGGGCGGATGCCCGCGCTCGGCCTCGGCACCTGGAAGATGGGTGAATCGGCCGGCCGCCGCGCTGCGGAAGTCGCGGCGGTTCGCGCCGCCATCGAGATGGGCTACCGGCTCGTCGACACCGCCGAGATGTACGGCGAAGGCGGCGCCGAGGAGGTGGTCGGGCAGGCCGTGGCCGAGGCGCTGCGCGCGGGCGATGTGAAGCGCGAGGAGCTGTTCATCGTCAGCAAGGTCTATCCGCACAACGCCAGCCGCGCGGGCACGCCGGCGGCCTGCGCGCGCAGCCTCGCGCGGCTGGACCTCGACCACATCGACCTCTACCTGCTGCACTGGCGCGGGGAGCATCCGCTGGCCCAGACCTGCGAGGCGCTGCGCGCGCTGGTGGCGCAGGGGCGCATCCGCCGCTGGGGCGTCAGCAATTTCGACACCGACGACCTGGAGGAACTCGCCGCGCTGGGCAGCGACTGTGCCGCCAACCAGGTCTATTACTCGGCGGCCGAGCGCGGCCCCGAGTTCAGCCTGCTGCCCTGGCAGCGCGCACGCGGCATGCCGCTGATGGCCTACAGCCCGATCGACCAGGGCGCGCTGGCCGCCGATGCCGGCCTGCAGAAGATCGCCGAGCGGCTCGGCATCAGCGCGGCGCAGCTCGCACTGGCGTGGGTGCTGGCGCAGCCCGGCGTGGCCGCGATCCCGAAGGCGGTGCGCGAGGCCCATCTGCGCGACAACCTCGCGGCGGCCGGACTGACGCTGGGCGCGGACGTGCTGGCCGAGATCGACCGCCTTCATCCTGCCCCGCGGCGCAAGAAGCCGCTGGCGATGATCTGACCGATGAACCTTCAGCTCGGCCTTGTTCTTGCGCTGCTGGCCAGCGCCGTGGCGATGTTCGCGATCGGCCGCCCCCGCACCGACGTGGTCGCGCTGCTCATGATGGCGGCGCTGCCGTTCACCGGCGTGATCAGCATGCAGGAGTCGCTGGCCGGCTTCGCGGATCCCAACATCGTGCTGATCGCGATGCTGTTCGTGATCGGCGAAGGGCTGCTGCGCACCGGGGTCGCGCAGCGGCTCGGCGATCTGCTGGTGGCGCGGGCCGGCGGCAACGAGGCGCGGTTGATCGTGCTGCTGATGGTCATCGTGGCCGGCGTCGGCTCGGTGATGAGCTCGACCGGCGTGGTCGCGATCTTCGTGCCGATCGTGCTGCGCATTGCGCGCAACACCGGCGTGGCGGCCGGGCGGCTGATGATGCCGCTGTCCGTCGCGGCGCTCATCAGCGGCATGATGACCCTGGTGGCGACGGCGCCCAACCTGGTGATTCACGCCGAGCTGGTGCGCAAGGGTTTCGACGGCTTCCACTTCTTCAGCTTCACGCCCTTCGGCGTGCCGGTGCTGCTCGTCGCCATCGCCTACATGCTCGGGGTGCGGCGCTGGCTCGGCGGATCGAAGGCCCCGGCCGGGCCCGCCGGCCAGAGGGCGGGGCTCGGCCAGTGGATCGACGAGTACGCGCTGGCCGAGCGCGGGCACCGGTTCCGGGTGCTGCCCGGATCGGCCGCCGCCGGCCATGTCTTCGAAGCGCTCGAGGCGGGCGCCATCCCGGGCGTGAACCTGTTGGCCATCGAGCGCCAGCGCCGTTTCGCGAAGGACCTGCTGCCCCCCGGAACCCCGATCGAGACCGGCGACGTGCTGTTCCTCGACGTCTCGCGGCCGTCCGCCGATCTCGACGGCCTGAGCCACCGTTTCGCGCTCGAGCGGCTGCCGCTGGCCGGCGCCTACTTCTCCGCGCATGCGCAGGACATCGGCATGGCCGAGGTGCTGATCCCGCCGGGTTCGGGCCTGATCGGCAAGACCGTCGTCGAGGCCCGCCTGCGCGCCAACCACGACGTCTCGGTCATCGGCCTGAAGCATGGCCGCTCGGCCGAGCACGACGACATCCTCGACGAGCCGCTGAAGGCCGGCGACACGCTGCTGGTGGTCGGCATCTGGAATGTGATCCGAAGACTCCGGTCGGACATGCACCTGATCATCTTCAACCTGCCGTCGGAGTTCGACGAAGTGTCGCCCGCCGCCTCGCGCGCGCCGTTCGCATTGCTCGCGCTCGCGCTGGTCGTGGTGCTGATGGTCAGCGGCTGGGTACCCAATGTGCAGGCGGCGCTGATCGGCTGCCTGCTGATGGGCCTGTGCGGCTGCGTCGACCTGCGCAGCGCCTACCGCGCGATCCACTGGCCGAGCCTGGTGCTGATCGTCGGCATGCTGCCGTTCTCGCTCGCCCTGCAACGCACCGGCGGCGTCGATCTCGCGGCCCAGATGCTGATGGGCATCGTCGGCGACGCCGGACCGCGCACCGTGCTGGCCGTGATCTTCGCGGTCACGGCGGTGCTCGGCATGTTCATCTCCAACACCGCGACCGCGGTGTTGATGGCGCCGGTGGCCCTGGCCATCGCCAAGGAGCTGCAGGCCTCGCCGTATCCGTTCGCGATGACCGTCGCGCTGGCCGCCTCGGCCGCTTTCGTGACGCCGGTCTCGTCGCCCGTGAACACGCTGGTGGTCGGGCCGGGCGACTACAGCTTCATGGACTTCGTGCGCCTCGGCCTGCCGCTGGTGCTGCTGGTGCTGGTCGTGAGCGTCGCGCTGGTGCCATGGCTGCTGCCGTTCTGAAGCCGAGCAGTTAGACTGCGCGCCTTCGGGGAGGGACTCGCTCGCGCCGCGGCGGGTGTCGCCCATGGGCCAGCCGCTTCTGTCCTCCCTGGAAATTCGCAAGAACCAGAGACCCCACGGAGGGATGTGCAGCACCTGCTGGCGATGTTCGAGAAGGTGCGCGGCGAGCAGGTCTCCGACGACGCTCTACTGCTGGGTTAGCTCGCCCCCAGGTTGCCCCGCACTTCGTGTCGGGGCGCCCACCCCCTACCGGGGGCAACACCAGCGGACTGGCGAAGCCAGATCCGCGGTGTTTCACCAACGGGCCTGGCTGCGCCGGCCAAAGCAATGGGCGCTGTGGTTGTTCCACGGCTGCGCGCAGCGCGCCCGTTCGTGGGCAGTCGCGGAACCGGCTTCGCCGGGCCGCTGACTGCGCCCCCGGTAGGGGGTTGGGCGGGCTACACGAAGTGAGCCCAACCTGGGGGCGAGCCTAGTGCGCCTCGGCTTGTTTGGCAGCGGCCACGATCGCCGCCTCGTCATGCTTGGCGCCGTTCAGGAACAGGTTCAACAACACCGCGCAGATCGACGCCAGCAGGATGCCCGACTCCACCAGCGAGTGGATCGCGTGCGGCATCCACTGCTTGAAGTTGGGCGCCAGCAGCGGGATCATCCCGACGCCGATCGACACCGCGACGATCATCGCGTTGTGCCGGTTGGTCTTGAAGTCCACGCCCGACAAGATGCGGATGCCGGTGGCCGCGACCATGCCGAACATCACCAGCCCGGCGCCGCCCAGAACCACCGTCGGCAGCGACTCGACCAGTGCCGCCATCTTCGGCAGCAGGCCCAGCACGACCAGGATCACGCCGCCGGCCACGCAGACATAGCGGCTCTTGATGCCCGTGACCGCCACCAGCCCGACGTTCTGAGAGAAGCTGGTGTAGGGGAAGGTGTTGAAGACGCCGCCGATCAGGGTGCCGAGGCCGTCGGTGCGCAGGCCGCGCGCCAGGTCCTGCTGGCTGATCTTGCGGTCGGTCATCTCGCCGAGCGCGAGAAACATGCCGGTCGACTCGATCATCACCACGATCATGATCAACGACATCGTGAGGATCAGCACCGGGTCGAATTTCGGCAGGCCGAAGTGGAAGGGCAGCACGATGTCGAACCACGCGGCGCTGCCGACCTTCTCGAAGGTCATGAAGCCGAAGGCGGTGGCGACCACGGCGCCGATCACGATGCCCAGCAGCACCGAAATGTTGGCGATGAAGCCCTTGGCGTACTTGACGATCAGCAGGATCGACACGAGCACGAGCGCCGCGATGGCGAGCCCGCCCAGGTCGGCGTAGCGCGGGTTCGGCACCGAGGGCACGATCGACAGGCCCTTGGGCACCGGCGGCACGGCCGAGCCGGGCGAGGTGACGTCGGCCAGCCACTTGGCATAGACCGGGTCGACCAGCGCCGGCGCGGTCGGCCCGACCGGGTTGCCGAAGATCCAGTTGATGCCCACGCGCATCAGGCTGATGCCGATCACCGCGATGATGGTGCCGGTGACCACCGGCGGGAAGAAGCGCAGCATGCGCGAGACCATCGGCGCGATCAGTATCGAGATGATGCCGGCGCCGATGATGGCGCCGAACAGCAGCTGCGCGCCGGCCTGGCCCGGGTTGGCGTTGGCGATCGCGACCATCGGCGCGACCGACGCGAAGGTCACGCCCATCATCACCGGCAGCTTGATGCCGAACCACTGGGTGGCGCCGAGCGACTGGATCAGCGTCGCGATGCCGCAGCAGAACAGGTCGGCCGAGATCAGCAGCGCGACCTCCTGCGGCGTGAGCTTGAGCGCGCGACCGACGATCAGCGGCACCGCCACCGCACCGGCATACATCACGAGCACGTGCTGCAGGCCGAGGGCGGCGAGTTTGCCGGCCGGCAGGCGCTGGTCGACCGGGTGGATGGAAGGCGAGGCAGCCGTCATTGCGTGGACTCCTGGGCAGCGTGGAGGAAGGGGAAGGGGCGAACGCGTCTTGCCGTGAATCGTTTACCGTTCTGTACGCGAAACTGTATACAGATCAGGTGGTCGCCTGTATGGCGGAAAACCCGCGCTCCGTGCGCCCGAGCAAGTCGCGGGCCCGCGCTTCTCAGAACCTGTTTACGATCTCCCTGGGGTCGCGCAGGCGTTTTTTCGGGAGGGGATGCAAGGCGCAGTGCGCCGCCCATAGCATGGCTATGGGCAAGCGCTGCAACGCCGCAGACCGCCCGAAAAGACGCCTGCCCTTCGGGTTGGGGCGAAATCGGGCGATTTCTGCGTGCCGCTGCTTGCATGGGCAGGAGCCCATGCGGCGCAACGGCACTTCGAACTCATCCCGATTGCGCCCCAACGCGACCCCAGGGAGATCGTAAACAGGTTCTCAGGCCAGCAGAGCCTTGACGAGGTCGAGCTGGCGATCCGGCACGCCGGCCGAAAGTTGAAGGTTGGCCTCGATGCGCAGCAGGTGGTCCGTCATGCACGCCACGGCGGCCTCGACATCGCCGCTGCGGCAGACGCGCAGGAATTCTGCGTGTTCGTCGGACGAACAATGCGGATCGTTCGACGAGTGGTACAGCATGGCGATCAGCGAGCTGCGCGCGACCAGCTCACGGATCAGTTCTGCCAGGGTCTGGTTGCCAGCGGCCTCCGCCAGCGCGACGTGGAAGTCGCCGAGCAGCTTCTCCCGCACCGTGCCGGTCGTCGTGGTGGCGCGCAAGGTGGTGCGCTCGAACTGGATGTGCTGCTCGAGCGCCTGGTAGTCGGCGGGACGCGCCTTGGCGACGAACAGCCGCACCACCTCGCTTTCGAGCAGGCGCCGGACCCCGAAGACTTCGCGCGCCTCCTGCACGCTGGGCTTGCTGACGAAAGCCCCCTTGTCCGGGATCATTTCGATCAGTTTTTCCTTCGACAGCGTCAGCAGCGCCGCCCGGATCTTGGTGCGGCTGACCGAATAGAGCCGCCCCAGTGCTTCCTCGCGCAGCCAGGTGCCGGGCGGCAGCCGCTTCTCGACGATCGCGGTGGCGATGTCCTGCGCGATGCCTTCGACGGTGGCGGTCTTGTCGACCGCAGCCTCTGTCCCGGACCTTGCAGGCGGCGGGAGGGGGTGAGCGGAAGCTTTGGGGGCGCGTGGCATGGCGCCATTGTGAATGAGGCTGGATGGGCCTGGATGCGGCGGAGCCCTGGGTCGCCGCCCGCCGCGATCAGGCCGCCCGCTTCAGCGGCGGCATCGCCGGCAACGCGAAGTCGCCGAGGAGGCCGCTGATCGGCTTGGGCAGCGGGCGTGCCAGTTCGCCGCGCTTGCTGGTGGCCAGGCGCAGGCTCACCAGCGATTCGACCAGCTGCGTCCCGGCGGCCACGCCGTCGACCACCGGCACGCCGAGCACCTGTCCGATGTGCTCGCACAGGTCGGCCATGCCGGCGCAGCCGAGCACGATCGTATCGGAGCCGTCCTCGTCGAGCGCGCGGCGGCATTCGTCGACGATGCGCTCGCGCGCGCGCGATCCGGGCGCCTCGAGCTCGAGCACCGCGATCTCGCAGGCTCGCACGTTGGCGCAGAAGCGTTTCATGCCGTAGACCTCGGCGAGGTGCCAGGCCTGTCCCATCGTGCGGGCCAGGGTGGTCACGACGCTGAAGCTGCTTCCCACCAGGCTCGCCAGATGCATGGCCGCCTCGGCGATGCCGACCACCGGGCCGCGCGCCAGTTCCCTGGCGGCCTTGAGACCGGGGTCGCCGAAGCAGGCGATCACGTAGCCGTCGATGCCGTCGCGCTCGCCGGCGGCGATCTCCTGCAGCAGGCCGGGCACCGCCAGCGCCTCGTCGTAGTGGCTTTCGATCGAGGCCGGCCCCATGGCGGGGCTGACCGCCACGATCTCGGTGCCGGGCCGCGCCACCGAGCGCGCGCAGGCACCGATCTTCTCGGTCATGCTCCAGGTGGTGTTGGGATTGATGATCTTGATGCGCATGATGGGTCGGGGATTGGAAATGAGCTTGCTCAGCGCTTGCGGTTCTGCAGCATGTAGAAAACGAAGCCGAGGCCGGTGCCGATGAACCAGGCGTAGTTGGCGGCACCGCGCAGGGGCGGCACCAGCACGCACAGCACCGGCACCAGCGCGGCCGGGACCAGCGCCCAGATGGCGCGCCGGTTGTAGCCGTTGTCGTACCAGTAGGCGCCTGCCGGGCTCAGGGTGTAGAGCGCATCGACGTCGACGCGCTGCTTTTGCACCAGGTAGTAGTCGGCGATCAGGATGCCGAACAGCGGCCCGATGAAGGAACCCAGGATGTCCAGCGTGTAGTGGATGACCTCCGGGTTGTTGTAGAGGTTCCACGGCGTGATGAAGACAGAGCCCACCGCGGCGATCATGCCGCCGGTGCGCCAGCTGATCTTCTGCGGCGCGACGTTCGAGAAGTCGAAGGCTGGCGAGACGAAATTGGCGACGATGTTGATGCCGACGGTGGCGATCATGAAGGTCAGCGCGCCGATCACCACCGCGGTGGTGCTGTCGATCTTCGCCACGGTGTGGACCGGATCGGTGATGAGTTCGCCGAACACCGGCAGCGTCGCGGCGGAGGTGATCACGGCCAGCAGCGAGAAGAATAGAAAATTGACCGGCAGGCCCCAGAAGTTGCCCTTCTTGACTGCGTCGAAGCTCTTGCCGTAGCGCGAGAAGTCGCCGAAGTTGAGCATCGGCCCGCTGAAGTAGCTGACCACCAGCGCAGTCGCGCTGAGCATCACCGGCAGTGCGTCCCAGCCCGCGAACTTGACGCCACCCAGGCGCATGTCGATGTTGCTCCAGCCGGCCTTCCAGACCAGCCAGCCGCACAGCGCCGCCATCACCACGTACACGGCCGGACCGGCCCAGTCGATGAAGCGCCGGATCGCTTCCATGCCGTGCCAGAACACGATGGCCTGCAGCACCCACATGACCATGAAAGCCACCCAGCCGAGCGCCGAGAGACCGACGAAGCCGTGCTGCGCCACGTCCGCGTAGGGGGCGAGGCCGGGATGGAAGTGCAGCGCCAGCAGCATGAATGCGCCCGAGGCCAGGTAGGTCTGGATGCCGTACCAGGCGACCGCGATCAGGCCGCGGATCACGGCCGGGATGTTGGCGCCCAGCACGCCGAACGAGGCGCGGCAGATCACCGGATAGGGTGTGCCGGTCACCTGGCTGGGCTTGGCCACCAGGTTGCAGAAGAACTGCACGATGCAGATGCCCACCAGCAGCGACACCAGCACCTGCCAGCTCGACAGGCCGAGCGCGAACAGGCTGCCGGCCGTGATGTAGCCGCCGACGCTGTGGACGTCGGACATCCAGAAGGCAAAGATGTTGTATTGGCCCCAGGTCTGCCGCTTCAACGGCGCAAGGTCTTCGTTGGTCAGGCGCGGGTCGTAGCCCGGCTTGATCACTGCGTTCGATTCGCTCGGGTGCACGGCGCCTGGGATCGGCAGCTCGATGCTGGCTTGGCTGACGGTTGCGTTCACGGGTGTCTCCTCGTGGCGGATGGTCGAAGGGCCGAACGGAATGCTCGGCCGGTTGATTGCACCCTATATTTGTATACAAAAAATGGGTGCAATCAAGCCCGATGTGGGGCCAAGGACTCCGTGATTACCCTGATCTGACGGGGCGGGGCGGAGCGAGGCGCCGGCAGGTGGCCAGCGATGGGACGTAAAAAGTACACAAGATCTAATGAATCATCTTGTTACTTTTGCAGTAATTAGGCACAATGTATTACATCGATGTGCTGCCGATCCGCGGCGCCACACGGACCACCCTTTCCTTGCGAGGCCCCCATGAAGACCCAGAAACAGGCAATCAGTGAAGGCTACGACGTCGATCTGTCGGGCCCCGGAAGACCGATGGGCGCCAAGGGCAAGTACCCCGATTTCGAGGTCATTCCCTTGCTGACGGAGATGGAGGCGGAGCTCATCAACACGCTGGGCCTCGTGCGCAACCTGCTGCTCGAAGGCACGCCTTCGCCAGACGCCCGGGAGGGCGTGGTGCTCGCGATCGACGGCCTGCTGGCCGCCTCGCGCTCCTGACCCCTCATCCCTCGAACCCTATTCAGACAGGAGCCACCTCATGAACACCTATCAGACAGTCAGCCAGGCCAGCGGCGTGGCACGCACCCTGAGCAGGAGCGCTGCCTGCACCATCGTCGTGTATCAGGCCGGCGGCAACCGATTCATCACCGCCCGGCCGTCCGATGCCGTGAGCGGCCTGGTGATCGGCATCTATCAGAACGGCTACCAGGTGCAAGGCGCCCGCCGCGCGGGCTGAATCCGGCACCCGGCGCGGCGCCGCTTTTCGCGCCGCCGCCCCCCCCCCCGCTCAACGCCTGCCTAAGGCGCCATGGCGGCCGGTGCCCTGGGCGAAGCGCCCGGCACCCTTCGCGCCCTCTCTTCGCCAGCGACAGCTCCCATCGAGCGCAGGCCGAACTTCGGTCGGTGCATGCACTGCTGCGGGAACGCGGCGATCTCGCGCGCCAGCGCCTGCGCCGAGGCCAAGGCATTTCCGGGGCACCACCACGCAATTGACAAGCCGCCACCTCGGAAGCGGCGACACCGGCCACCTCGTCGAGCGCACGACCGATCCCGACGATCCGGGCAAGGCGCAGGGTGCGGGCGTCGAACCGTGCATGGACACAGCCTTCCGCCTGAATCGATGGATCCGCTGAGAAGGAGAAGGCGCCCTCAAGCCGGGCAAGGAAAAGGGCCGAAAGGAAGCCTGTTGCGTCGGCTTCTGCAACGTTTTGTGACTGATTAATATTAATAGATTGGTTTGTCGAATTGAAATTGATTGTTTGGATGGTTGTGGGAAATTTCTAAAAAGACAATAAGAAAATTCTGAAATTGATTTGAATATATAGACGATCCATGTGTGGATTTTTTCGCAAAGAGAGGGAATATGCGATTCTATAAGTGCTGATGTATTCCGCATTGGGTTTGGATGCGACTTAAAATCGAGACGAAAGCGCGGGTTGAATGCTATTCGATTGAGAAATGGCCCACGCGCAATAGCCGTCAGACGGCCAAAACTCATAGCAAGGGAATCCAAATGCATACAGTCATCGTGGTCGACGATCACCCGGCCATCCGGCTCGCGGTCCGCTCCGCACTCGAGGCCGGCGGCGACTTCAAGGTCGTCGGCGAGGCCGGCGACGGCCCCACTGCGCTGGCCGCCATTCGCGATCAGCACCCCGACCTGGTCATTCTCGATCTCGATCTGCCTCGGCTCAGCGGCCTGGACCTGCTCGAGCGCGTGCGGAAATCCCAGCCCGAGATCAAGCTGCTGGTGTTGTCCGCGCAGCAGGAATCCGTTTTCGCCGCCCGCACGGTGCAGGCGGGCGCCAACGGCTTCATGAGCAAGAACGAAAACATGACGGCGGTGGTGCAGGCCGCCCAAACGGTGCTCGCCGGCTATAGCCTGTTCCCCTCGTCAGCGCTGTCCCCGCAGGCCCATCTCAATTCGCCGGCCAGCCCCGACGCCTTGATCAAGACCTTGTCCGACCGGGAACTGACGGTGCTGCAATACCTCGCGCGCGGCATGAGCAACAAGGAAATCGCCGAAACGCTGCTGATCAGCAACAAGACGATCAGCAGCTACAAGACACGCATCTTCGAGAAGCTCAGAATTTCCACGCTGGTTGAATTGGTCGATTTCACCCGCGCTCACCGTCTCATTTCCTGAGGGGCCGAAATGATCTTCGGCCATCTGGAGGGTCACTGCCTCTGGTTCTATGCGTTCGCCGCGGGTTTCGCGTTGTGCCTCGTCCTGAGCACGATCCGGACTCGGTCGTTGCGCATCGAGATGGGGCGCCGGCTGGCCGCGAAGGCCGAACTGCACGACCAGCTCGCCTTCCAGCGGGCGACGCTCGAGGGCATCCCCTATGCCATCTGCGTGCGCGACGCCGAGGCGCGGCAGATCTTCTGCAACGCAGCCTACGAAACGCTCTTCGGCACCACGCGCGAGGCGATCGAAGGCAAGACCGTGTGCGAAAGCGGGCTCGACTTCGCCGATCCCGAGCATATGACCCTGCTTCACGAGCGCTACCTCGACCTGCTCGCCAACCACGGCACCATCAGCGAGGACGTCGACGTGTCTGTCTACGGCCAGACGCGGCGCATTCTCCACTGGGCGGCGCCCATCGCGCTGAAGGAGGGCGCTGCGGCATCCGCGCTGATCGCCGGCGCGATCGACATCACCGAGCGCCAGCACCTGATCGAGCAGATCGAAACGGCCCTGACCCGGGCCGAGGAGGCGAACCGGGCCAAGTCCAACTTCCTCGCCACCATGAGCCACGAAATCCGCACGCCGATGAACGCGGTGCTGGGCCTGCTCGAACTGCTGGTGCGCGAGGGCCGGTTGAACGCGAAGGACCGGGAATCGGTCGAGCTGGCCCGCAGCTCGGCGCAATCCCTGCTCGGGCTGATCGACGACATCCTGGATATCTCGAAGATCGAGGCCGGGGGCCTGGAGATCGTGCTGGCGCCGGTACGGCTGCGGCCGATCCTCGAAGATGTGGCCAAGGTGTTCTCGGGCATGGCGCGCCAGCGCGGACTGGTCATCGGGCTCGACCTGGATCCGGCGGTCGGCGAATGGCATGTGACCGATGCGACGCGCTTCAGGCAGATCGTCAACAACCTGGTCAGCAATGCCATCAAGTACACCGATGCCGGCAGCGTCACGCTGCGCCTGCGCCACGCGAATCGGAGCGGGGACACCGAGTCGGTCGTCCTCGAGGTCGAGGACTCCGGCATCGGCATCGCGTCCGAGGATGTCGCGAACCTGTTCCGGCCCTTCTTCCAGGCCGAGGCCGCCGGGCCGCGTGCCGTCAGCGGCACGGGGCTGGGCCTGCCCATCGTGCAGAGGCTGTGCCGGAAGATGGGGGGCACGATCGAGGTTCGCAGCCAGCGCGGGCAGGGAACCTGCATCCGGGTCGCGTTCGACCTGTTGGTCGTGGCCGCGCCGCTGGCCGCGACGCTGCCGGCGATCCAGGACGACAACGAGTCCGGGCGTTCCTGGCGCTGGCACGGCAAGGTCCTGGCGGTCGACGACCATCCGGCCAATCGGCTGCTGCTGCGCCGCCAGCTGGATCACCTGGGCCTGGACTGCGAACTGGCCGAAGACGGCGAGACTGCACTGGAACTCTGGCGCGATGGCGGCTTCGACCTCGTCATCACCGATTGTTCGATGCCGGTCATGGACGGCTACGCATTGACTGCGGCCATCCGTGCGCTCGAGCGCGAGCAGCGCCTGCCGCGCTGCCCGGTCCTGGGCTGCACCGCCCATGTGCAGGAAGCGGAGAGGCGCCGCGCCCTCGAAGTGGGGATGGACGAGTGCCTGATGAAGCCCTTCAGCCTCGATGGCCTGTCGGCGGCGCTCCATCGGCATCTGCGCGCGGATCTTGCGGCACCGCCATCCGCGCCGCCGCCGGAAGCCCCGGCCGGGAGACCGTTCGACCCGCTGGCGCTGCGCAGCCTGTCCGACGGCGATGCCCGGGTCGAGGCGAGATTTCTCGAGGCCCTGCTGCGAGCCAACCTCGGCGACCTGCGGCAGCTTGTCGACCACGTCGAGTCGGGCGAGCTCCCTGAAGCGGCTTCCATGGCGCACCGGATCAAGGGCGCGGCACGGATGGTCCAGGCCGAGCGGGTGGTTCAGGCGTGCGAAGCGCTCGAGCTCGCGTGCCGCGGCGAGCAGCCGTCGTCACCGACCGGTGGCCTGGCCCTGCTGGTGGAGCGCCTGGACGAACTCAATCGGGCGATCGAAGTGCTACTGGCGGATCTGGGGCAGCCCGCCATGCAGTCCTGGACGCATGGCGCAGCAGCCAGATCCAGCTCGTCGCCGAACCGTTCGTGAGCAGGCGTGCGTCGCTCACGAGATCCTCCCGACGGCCGGAGCGAGGGCGCGCTCGGCCTCGATCCGTTGCATTGCCGCGGCGCGTGACGAGGCCTGGAAGTCGTCGGGCACGATCAGGACGTCGCTGCTCGCCCAGCACAGCACGCGCTGCGCCACGCTGCCGAAGACGAAGTCCACGACCGGCGAGTTGCTGCGCTTGCCGACCACCAGCAGATCGGCGCCCACATGGTCCTGCTGGATCGCGGCCTGCCGGGCGGGGTCGCCGTGGCCGATGGCCGACATCACGCGGTTGCGGCGGGAGTCGAACGAATCGGTGAGCCAGAAGATGCGGTCGCGCGCATGGCGCATGCATTCGTGCCTGTAGGCCTCGATGGCGTGCCGGGACACCTCGGCGGAGCGCAGCTTCGCCTCGTTGCGGGTGCTGATGGCGTGAAACAGCTCGACTTCGGCGTCGTCGTCCAGCATCCAGGCCAGCTTGACCAGGTTCTTCGATGCCGGCGTGAAGTTCACGGCGACCAGGATCCTGCCGTAGCGTTGCCGCGGTGCCAGCTTGCTGACCAGGATCGGGCAGCGGCAAAGGCGCGCCAGCCGCTCGGCGGTCTGGCCGCGCAGCAACGCGCCGAGCGTGCGTTCGCGGCCATGGCCGAGCACCAGCAGGTCGGCGCAGCTGGCTTCCTGCGCGACATCCGCAAGGCTGTTCGCGCTCCGGCTCACCGTCCGCACGGTGATGGCGAGCCGGCGGCCCAAGTCCTTGGCGGCGTGCGCCAGCCGGCTGGCCGCGTCGACGGGCGCTGCGTCGCCCTCGGTGGCGAAAACCATGAGCTTGAGCGTGGCGCGGTGCAAGACCGCGAGCTGGGCCGCACGTTCGACGGCCTGGTTGGCTTGCCGCGAAAAGTCGGTGATGGCCAGGATGGATCGGATGTTCATTGCAGGGTGCTCCTCTGCCGCCTGCCCGATCGGACGGGCAGCGGCCACTACCGCGCGAGGCTGGTGCCCGGCGGTCGAAAGGTCTGCGCTGAAAGGGGAGAGGAGCGGACCGCCGGGCTTAGGAATCTGCGGGCGTCGGCTGGCAACCCGCCGTGCTCGCCAGGAACTGCGCATGCGCGCGGTCCGCCGCAAGGGGCAGGACTGCGAAGGCAGCGTGGTTCTGGGGCTGGACGGGGATTGGCATGCGGCCGAGTCTATCGGCGACCCCCGATCGGCTCAAGCAATGGCCTCACGCTCCTTGCCGATATGAGAACGCCGGGCGACGGGCCCGGCGCTGCGCTCGGAGGCTGGGGCCGGCTCAGGCCAGCAGGTCGCTCAGGGTCCGCGCGATGACCTTGGTGGCGCGCCGCAGGTCTTCGAGCACCACGCGCTCGTCGTTGCGCTTGGCATGCGACTCGAGCACGGTGCGCGGGCCGGCGCCGTAGATCACGCCCGGGATGCCGGCTTCGCCGTACAGCCGCACATCGGTGTAGAGCGGCGTGCCCATGGCCTTGATCGGCTCGCCGAAGAGCGCCTGGCCGTGCTTCTGGATCGCATCGACCAGCGGCTTGTTGCCGGCCAGCGGCTTCATCGAATTGGCCAGCAGCATGCGCTTGATGTCGACCGTGATGCCGGGCAGCGGCGCCGCGGCATCGGCGATGACCTTGCGGATGCTGGCTTCGACCTCGACCGGGTTCTCCTCGGGGATCATCCGGCGGTCGAGCTTGAAGACCACCTTGCCGGGCACGACGTTGGTGTTGGTGCCGCCCTCGATGCGGCCGACATTGAGGTAGGGGTGCGTGATGCCCTCGACCTTCGACGTCACCTGCTGGTAGAGCGTGTTCTGTGCATAGAGCGCGTTCAGGATGTGGACCGCGCCCTGAAGCGCATCGACGCCGCTGGTCGGGATCGCGGCATGCGCCATCTTGCCGTGCACCGTGACTTCCATCTGCAGGCAGCCGTTGTGCGCCGTGACCACCTCGTAGCTGAAGCCGGCCGCGATCATCAGGTCGGGCTTGGTGAGGCCCTGCTTGAGCAGCCAGCCCGGGCCCAGGATGCCGCCGAATTCCTCGTCGTAGGTGAAGTGCAGTTCGACGCTGCCCCGGCTCGGCTTGGCCACCGCCTCGAGCGCTCGCACTGCGAAGGTGAAGCTCGCGAAGTCGCTCTTGCTGACCGCGGCGGCGCGGCCGTAGAGGCTGCCGCCGTCGATCTCGCCGCCGTAGGGGTCATGGCTCCAGCCTTCGCCGGGCGGGACCACGTCGCCGTGCGCATTGAGCGCCACCGTGCGTCCACCGTTGCCGTACTTGCGGCGCACGATCAGGTTGGTGATGGATTCGAGGCCGTAGTCCTTCACCTCCTGTTCGGGCACGGCGTGCTTCTCGGCCTCGAAGCCGAAGGCCTCGATCAACTCCGCCGTGCGCTCGGCGTGCGGTGCGTTGTTGCCGGGCGGCGTGTCGGTGGGCACGCGCACCAGGTCCTGCAGGAAGCGCACTTCCTCGTCGAAGTGGGCGTCGATCCAGGCGTCGAGTTTCTTGTAGTCGGTCATGGTTGGCTTTGCTCGGTGGCGATGTTGTCCAGCAGCAGCTGAAACGCAAGAACCGCCAGCTGCATGTCGTCGTTGGTGCTCGATTCGAGCGGGTTGTGGCTGATGCCCGAATTGATGCCGCGCACGAAGAGCATGGCTTGCGGCATCACCTCGTGCAGTTTCATCGCGTCGTGGCCGGCGCCGCTCGGCATGCGGAACAGTGGCACGCCGAGCGTGTCGACCGCCTTCTCCCAGCGCTGCTGCCATTCGGGCGCGCTGGGCGCCGCGGCCGCGCGCATCGTTTCCTCGAGCGTGTGGCGCACGCCGCGGCGCTCGCAGATCTCCTTCAGCGCTTCGACGACGTCGGCCGCGAGCGCGTCGCGCTGTTCGTTGTTCGGCGCCCGCAGGTCGAGGCTGAACTTGCAGCGCCCGGGCACCACGTTGATCGAGCCGTTCGGCACTTCGAGCATGCCGACCGTGGCGACCGAATCGCCGTCCTTCGCAGCGCGCTGCTCGGCGAACAGGATCAGCTCGGCCACGGCGGCCGCGGCGTCGCGGCGGCGGTCCATGGGGGTGGTGCCGGCGTGGCTGGCCATGCCGATGACCTCGCCGACGTAGCGCACGCTGCCGTTGATCGAGGTCACGATGCCGAGCGGCAGGTCGAGTTCGGTCAGCACCGGGCCCTGTTCGATGTGGACTTCGACGAAGCCCAGGTACTTCGAGGGATCGCGCTGCAGCTTCGGGATGTCTTCGTCCTTGAGGCCCGCGTGGCGCCGCGCCTCGCGCATCGTGATGCCGTCGGCGTCCTTCTGGTCGAGCCATGCCGTGTCGAAGTGGCCGATCAGTGCGCCGGAACCCAGGAAGGTGGCCTTGTAGCGCTGGCCTTCCTCTTCGGCGAAGCCCACGACCTCGAAGGCGAACGGCAGCCGGCGGTTCTGCCGCTTGAGTTCGCGCACGCAGGCCATCGGCACGAAGATGCCGAGCCGGCCGTCGTACTTGCCGCCGTTGCGCACCGTGTCGTAGTGCGAGCCCGTGAGCAGCGCCCGGGCGCCGGGCGTGGCGCCCTCGTAGCGGCCGACCACGTTGCCCACGGCATCGATCTGCACGCTGTCGAAGCCGGCGTCGCGCATGTCCTGGGCGAGCTGTGCTGCGCAGGCGCGGTGCGCGTCGGTCAGGTAGGTGACCGTGAGCTGGCCCTTCTCGGCGTAGCCCGGGTCGGTGTGGACGGCGAGCTTCTCCTGCCAGTCCCAGACCACGTTGCCGAGCGTCGGGTCGGCATCGAACTTGTCGTCCAGGCGGATCTCCGCGATGCGGTGGATGTTGCGCAGCGCCTCGCCGAGCTCGAAGGCCGGGTGGTGGTGCAGCCGGCGCTCGAAGGTCTCGATGATCTCGCGCTTCAGGAGGCCCGTGCCGCGCGGGCCGCGCACCGCGAGGATGAACGGGAAGCCGAACTTGGCGTTGTAGTCGGCGTTGAGCTGCTGGATCCTCGCGAATTCCTCGGGCGTGCAGTCGGTCAGGCCGGCCTTGTTCTGCTCGTTGGTCGATTCGGCGGTCAGGCTCTTGCTGACCATGGCCTTGCCCGCGAGTTCGGGGTGGGCGCGGATCAGGCCGAGCTGCTCTTCGCGCGAGGCGTGGGTCACGGCCTGCACCAGCGCATGCTTGAGGTGCGGGAGCGAGCGGAACGGACGCGATACGAGCGAGCGCGCCGCGATCCAAGGCGAATGCTCGTAGACGCCGTCGAGCAGCGCGACGGCTTCGTCGGCCGATGCCGCGTTGAGTTGGTCGATGGTGAGCGCCATGTCAGTTTCCTTGCGAGGCGGCGTAGGGATGCGTCGCTTTCCAGTGCCGCGCGATGTCGAGCCGGGTGCAGACCCAGACCCGGTCATGCGCGGCGATGTGGTCGAGGAAGCGCTGCAGCGCGACGATGCGCCCGGGCCGCCCCAGCAAGCGGCAGTGCATGCCGATGCTCATCATCTTCGGCGCCTCGTCGCCCTCGGCGTAGAGCGCGTCGAAGCTGTCCTTCATGTATTTGAAGAACGGGTCGGCGTGCGAATAGCCCTGCGGCAGCGCGAAGCGCATGTCGTTGCAGTCGAGCGTGTAGGGCACGATCAGTTGCGGCACCACCTGGCCGTCGGTCTTCTGCACCTTCATCCAGAACGGCAGGTCGTCGCCGTAGTAGTCGCTGTCGTATTCGAAGCCGCCGTAGTCGGCCACCAGGCGGCGCGTGCGCGGGCTGTCGCGGCCCGTGTACCAGCCGAGCGCGCGCTGGCCCGTGAGCTTCTCGATGGCCTCCATGCCCAGCCGCATGTGCTGGCGCTCCGTGGCCTCGTCGAGGTTCTGGTAATGGATCCAGCGCCAGCCGTGGCAGGCGATCTCGTGGCCCAGTTCCTTGAAGGCGGCTGCAAGTTCGGGATAGCGTTCGAGCGCCATGCCGACGCCGAACACGGTCAGCGGCAGGCCGCGTTTCTCGAACTCGCGCAGGATGCGCCAGACGCCTGCGCGCGAACCGTATTCGTAGATCCCCTCCATGCTGATGTGGCGGTCGGGGTAGCTCGCGGGGTTGAACATCTCGGACAGGAACTGCTCGGAGCCGGCGTCGCCGTGCAGCACGCAGTTCTCGCCGCCTTCCTCGTAGTTGAGGACGAACTGGACCGCGATGCGGGCCCGGCCGGGCCATTGCGCATGCGGCGGATTGCGGCCGTAGCCGACGAGGTCGCGCGGGTAGGGCAGTGTGGAGTCGTAAACGGTCATGGGTCGTCAGGCCAGTGCCAGTGTGATGTCGTGTGTCGGGACCTTGCGGTCGAAAGTGAGGTTGGCCTCGACGTGCTCGAGATGCTCGGTCATGAGTCGCACGGCGCGTTCCTCGTCCTTGGCGGCGAGGGCCTTCACGATGTCGGCGTGCTCGTCGTTCGAGTGCTCTGCCGCGGTCGCGCTCTGGTACATCAGCGTGATCAGGGCGCAGCGCGAGATCAGCTCGCCGAGGATCTGCGCCAGCACCGTGTTGCCCATCAACTCGGCCATGCGCACGTGGAAGTCGCCAAGCAACTCGGTGCGGCCCGAGATGTCCTCGCCCGAGACGGCGGCCTTCTCGAGTGCGACGTGCTCCCTGAGTGCCTTGATCTTGGCCGGCGTGACGTTGCGAACGAAGGCGCGCGTCATCTCGGCCTCGAGCATGCGGCGCACCGCGAACACCTGCTTGGCCTCGTCGACCGCGGGTGCCGCCACGAAGGCGCCGCGCGCGGGCTCGAGCCGGATCAGCTTGTTCTGCGACAGCTGGAACAGCGCCTGCCGCACCAGCGTGCGCGAGACGCCGAAGTGGTCCGCGAGCTTCTGCTCGGCCAGCTTGCTGCCCGGCTGGAGCCTGTGCTCCACAATGGCCTTGGTGAGTGCGTCGACGATCGCGCGGGTGGTGGTCGAGTCCATGTTTTTCATGATAGACCCAAAGCCGATAACTGTATACACTTTTGTCGACCGTAATTTCCCGAATGCACCGAAGGAGAAGATTCATGGGCCTGAGCACTCACGTACTGGACACGATGCACGGCTGCCCGGCCGGCGGCATGGAGGTCGCGCTCTTCACCACCGACGGCACCGCGGAGGACGCTCGCGCCACGCTGGTCAGGCGCTTCACGCTGAACGCGGACGGCCGCAGCGACGGGCCGCTCTATGACAACAGCACGCTGAAGACCGGCACCTACCGGTTGGTGTTCGATGTCGCGGGCTATTTCAAGGCCCGCGGCGTGACGCTGCCCGAGCCGAACTTCCTGAACCGGGTGGCGCTGGATTTCGGCGTCGCGCATACCGACCAGCACTATCACGTGCCCCTGCTGGTGAGTCCGTGGAGCTACTCCACCTACCGTGGGTCATGATGCTCGCCCCCAGGTTGCCCGGCACTTCGTGTCCGGGCGCCCACCCCCTACCGGGGGCGCAGTCAGCGGCCCGGCGAAGCCGAAAACGTGGCTCGCCCCCAGGTTGAACTCACTTCGTGTAGTTCGCCCACCCCCTACCGGGGGCGCAGTCCGCGGCCCGGCGAAGCCGGTTCCGCGACTGCGCACGAACGGGCGCGCTGCGCGCAGCCGAGAAACGGTCGCAGCGCCGGCTTTTGCTTTGGCCGGCGCAGCCAGGCCCGTTGGTGAAACACCGCGGAACCGGCTTCGCCGGGCCGCTGGTGTTGCCCCCGGCAGGGGGTGGGCGCCCGGACACGAAGTGCCGGGCAACCTGGGGGCGAGCTACATCCGCGAGCTACATCTGCCCTTCGCTGAGCGTATCGAGCTGGAAATGACCGCCTTCGTCCCACAGCCAGGTGTCGGTCCAGGTCACCTTGCCGAGCCGCGAGGCGGCCGGGTAGGGCGCGGCCACGAGCACGGTGCGCTCGATCTCGGCGATCACCTCGGGCGCGTGCGTCGGTGCCCGCATCCAGTGCATCGACAGCACCTTGCCGTCGGCATCGAGGTTGACCTGCAGCGTGCCGACCGCGTAGAGCAGCGGCGGCAGCTTGCCGCCGTAGATGCGTGCCTTGTTGATCTCGTAGACGTGGCGGGCGGCGTCCTTGCGGTAGTCGCGCGCCGTGGCGGCGCTGGACGCGCGCGGCTTGCCGCGGCTGTTGTCGCCCGGCTCGGGCTTGGCGCTGCTGAGTTGGCCCGGGACGGCACCGCTCGGCGTGGTGCTGCAGCCGGCGAGCCAAAGGCTGGCGAGGAGGGTGGCCGCGAGGGCGAGGCGGCGCGGCAAGGACTGAAAATGCATCGGCCGGTTTATACCGTGCCCGGCCGGGTGCCGCGCAACCGGAGGTATCGTCGGGCCGATCCAATGGAGGTTTCGCAATGAGCGGCGCAGTCGACGAACTGCTCGCGCGCCTGCAGCGCGAAGGCGCAGTGCTGGTGCAGGTCGTTTCGACCGAAGGCTCCGCGCCGCGCGAGGCCGGCACCTGGATGGCGGTCTGGGCCGATGGGCTCACCGCCACCATCGGTGGCGGCCAGCTCGAGTTCCAGGCCATCGACGCGGCGCGGGCCTGGCTGGCCGGCGGCCCGGCCATCGAGGGCGTGCGGCGCTATCCGCTGGGGCCGAGCCTGGGCCAGTGCTGCGGTGGGGTGGTGTTCCTGTCGTACCGCCGCATTGAGGCGGCGGATGCGCAGGCGCTCCAGGCCGAACTGCTTGCACACCTGGAACCCGTGGCGCTGTTCGGCGGCGGCCATGTGGGCGCGGCGCTGGCACGGCTGCTGGCGACCCTGCCGTTCGCGGTGCGCTGGATCGACAGCCGCGACGGCGTGTTCCCCCCCGAACTGCCGGCGCAGATCGAAACCGAGCATTCCGAGCCCGTGCAGCACGCGGTGGGGCAACTCGCGCCGGGCTCGCGCGTGCTGATCATGAGCTTCAGCCATGCCGAAGACCTCGACATCGTGATCGCCTGCCTCAAGCGGCTGCGCGAGCGCGACGACCTGCCCTACATCGGCCTGATCGGCAGCAAGACGAAGTGGGCGACCTTCCGCCATCGGCTGGAGGCGCGCGGCTTCACCGCCGAGGAGATGGCCTGCGTGACCTGCCCGATCGGCGTTCCCGGCATCGGCGGCAAGGAGCCCGAGGTGATCGCCGTGGCCGTGGCGGCACAGTTGTTGCAGTCGCTTCCTTCCGCATGAAGCGCTCAGGGTTTTCCTGCATGCCCCGTGCCGCAAAACCTTCGAGTCCGCAAGCAAAAGTGTATACACTCCAGTCCACAAGCCGCAGCGGAGCGAGACCTCGACCAGGGTCTGCGTTCGCGGCACTTTCTCTGCTTACAGCGCCCGCAGTGGTGAGCAGGCCGGAACACCGCGGCGCTCCCACGCGCCGACAAGGTTGAGAGCAAATGGAAAGCTATTACCTCGACTGGGCCAACCTGCTACTGCGCTGGGTCCACGTCATCACCGCCGTCGCCTGGATCGGCGCCTCCTTCTACTTCGTGATGCTGGACAACAGCCTGGAGAAGCCGCAAGACCAGGAGTCCTTGGACAAGGGCGTCGGCGGCGAGCAGTGGGCGGTGCATGGCGGCGGCTTCTACAACATGCAGAAGTACGCGCTGGCGCCCAAGCGGCTGCCGGACCACCTGCACTGGTCGTACTGGGAGAGCTACTCGACCTGGCTCACGGGCTTCGCGCTGTTCACGATGTCCTATCTGTGGAACGCGAGCACCTACCTGATCGACAAGTCCAGGATGGACTGGCAGCCGGGCGCCGCGATCGGCGTGGCGCTGGCCTTCTTCGTGGTCTTCTGGATGGTGTACGACGGCATCTGCCAGTTGTTCGGCCGGCGCAAGAACGGCGACACCATCGTCGGCGTATTGATTGCCGTCTTCATCGCCTTCGCGACCTGGCTGGCCTGCCAGTGGTTCGCCGGCCGCGCGGCCTTCCTGCTGGTCGGCGCGATGATGGCGACGACCATGAGCGGCAACGTGTTCTTCTGGATCATCCCGGGCCAGCGCAAGAACGTGCAGGCGCTGCGCGAAGGGAAGCCGGTCGACCCGGTGCATGGCCAGCGCGGCAAGCAGCGCAGCGTGCACAACACCTACTTCACGCTGCCGGTGCTGTTCGCGATGCTGAGCAACCACTACAGCTTCACCTACACCCACAAGTACAACTGGATCGTGCTGCTGTTGATCATGCTCGGCGGCGCGGCCATCCGGCAGTTCTTCGTGGTGCGCCATCGCTTCAAGCTCGGCAATGCGCGCAATCCGATTCCGTACGCGTTGTTCGGCATCGCGGTGCTGGGCCTCACCATCGTCTGGATGAAGCCTGAGCCGGCAGCGGAACCGGCGCCCGGGGCGGCAGTCAAGAAGGTGTCTTACGGCGAAGTGCAGAAAGTGCTTGAGCAGCGCTGCTACATGTGCCATGGCGCGCAGGTGCAGATGAAGAATGTGCGCCTCGACACGCCGGACCAGGTCGCCGCGCACGCGCAGGCGGTGTACCAGCAGGCGGTGGTGACCAAGATCATGCCGATGAACAACTCGACCGGCATCACGGATGCCGAACGGGCTCTGATCGGCAAGTGGTTCGAAGGCGGGGCAAAAACTGAATAGGCTCGCCCCCAGGTTGCCCCGCACTTCGTGTCGGGGCGCCCACCCCCTACCGGGGGCAACACCAGCGGCCCGGCAAAGCCGGTTCCGCGGTGTTTCGCGAAGGGCCCGGCTCGCCTGGCGGCGAGCGGGCGGAGATCGAGAGAATTTCGGGGACATAAGGTGACGTATGAACACATCGAAGCTGCAGCAAATACCTGACGCGCACTCGGCGCCCCGCGAATTCCTCGCGCATCTTTACCGCGTCGCGGTCGAGCGCGCGCTGCCGCTGGCGAGCATGGGGGCCTACCTGCCCCCGCCGCCGAAGGGGCGCACGTTGGTGCTCGGCGCCGGCAAGGCCGGCGGCTCGATGGCGCAGGCGCTGGAGGCGCTGTGGCCGGCGGGAGCGCCGCTGTCGGGTCTGGTGGTCACGCGCTACGGTCATGTGCCGCCGCGCCCCGCAGGGCTGGCCTCCCGGATCGAACTGGTCGAGGCCGCGCATCCGGTGCCCGACCAGGCGGGGCTGGATGCCGCGCAACGGATCCTCGCGCTGACCGAAGGCCTCACGGCCGATGACCTGGTGCTGTGCCTGATCTCGGGCGGCGGCTCGTCGCTGCTCACCCTGCCGGCCGAAGGGCTCACGCTGGCCGACAAGCAGCGCATCAACACCCAACTGCTCGAATCGGGCGCCCACATCGGCGAGATGAACTGCGTGCGCAAGCACCTGTCGCGCATCAAGGGCGGGCGGCTCGCCGCCGCCTGCGCGCCGGCGAAGGTCGTGACGCTCACCATCAGCGATGTGCCGGGCGACGATCCGGCCGTGATCGCGAGCGGACCCACCGTGCCCGACGCGAGCAGCTGCGCCGACGCGCTGGCGATCCTCGACCGCTACCGGATCGACGTGCCGGCACCGGTGCGGGCCCGGCTCGAGAGCGGTGCGCTCGAGACGCCCAAGCCCGGCGATGCGGTGTTCGAGGGCCACGTGACGCACGTGATCGCGGCACCCCAGCAATCGCTCGACGCGGCGGCGGCCGCGGCGCGTGCCGGCGGCATCGCGGCGCACGTCCTCAGCGACGAGATGGAAGGCGAATCGCGCGAAGTGGGCAAGGTGCATGGCGCCCTGGCGCGTGCGGTGGCGCTGCGCGGGGCGCCGTTCGCGAAGCCCTGCGTGATCCTGTCGGGCGGCGAAACCACGGTCACGATCCGGCCGCGGCAGCCCGGCCAGGCCAAGGGCCGCGGCGGCCGCGCGGGCGAGTTCTGCATGGGGCTCGCGGGTGCGCTGGCCGGCTGCGAAGGCGTCTGGGCGCTGGCCGCCGACACCGACGGCATCGACGGCGTCGAGGACAATGCCGGCGCCCTCGTCACGCCCGACACGCTGCGCCGTGCCGAGGCGGCCGGCGCCAAGCTCGCAAGCCACCTCGACCGCAACGACGCCTACGGCTACTTCGACGCCATCGGCGATCTGCTGGTCACCGGGCCGACCCACACCAACGTCAACGACTTCAGGGCCCTGCTGATCCTGTAGCGGTTGGCCCACAGGCTCCCCGTCGAAG
This sequence comes from Variovorax sp. P1_G12, assembly GCF_056405555.1. Lineage (NCBI taxonomy): Bacteria > Pseudomonadati > Pseudomonadota > Betaproteobacteria > Burkholderiales > Comamonadaceae > Variovorax > Variovorax sp. P1_G12. The sequence continues at coordinate 52,338 of NZ_JBFUBW010000019.1, forward strand.
CTGGTGAGAGAATCGGCGACAACGCCGAGCCTCATGAATCCACCCAACGACCTGCGCCCGGCGCCCCGCCCCTTCGAGAGCTGGCAGGTCGAGATCTGGCTTCGGATCCGCAGGCATTTCGTCCTCAAGGTGATCGGCACCACTGCGTTCACCTGGCTCTTTTTCATCGGCTACTTCCATCTGCTGCGCCAACCGGCGAGTCCGGTCGCGGCGATGCCGTTGACCGCGATCGACCGTCTGATCCCGTTCCAGCCGCAGGCGCTCGTCGCCTATTTCTCGCTCTGGCTGTACGTGGGGGTCGCACCCGGACTCCAGCTCACGTTCAAGGAACTGGTGGTGTACGGGCTATGGGTCGGCGGGCTGTGCCTGACCGGGCTCGGGTTCTTCTATTTCTGGCCGACGCAGATCCCGCCGATGACGCTGCCGCCGACGGACTTCCCCGGCTTCGCGATCCTGCAGGGCGTCGACGCCGCGGGCAACGCCTGTCCGTCGATGCACGTGGCGATCGCGATCTTCACGGCCCTCTGGATCGAGCACATCCTGCGCCAGGCAGGCGCGCCGATGGCGCTGCGCGTGATCAATGCACTGTGGTTCGCGGCCATCGTCTGGTCGACGCTGGCGATCAAGCAGCACGTGGTGCTCGACGTGGTGGCCGGCGCGCTGCTCGGCGTCGTGTTCGCGCTGCCTTCGCTGCGCTGGCGGCCTCGTGCCGGCGCGATTTTCGCCCGGCTGGAGCGGATATCATGAGCCGTCACTGCCCGCGGGCCGGTTCGGCGGCCGTGACAGGAAGATCTGATTCTCGCGGGCCGACATCCACAACAACATTGCCGTTCGCAGGCAGCGCCGACGGCCGGAAATGACGACGGACACCGTACGATGAGTTCGCTGAAGGAATTGCAGGATCTGATTCACGAGAAGTACGGCATTGAAGCGTCGGCACTCGACCCGCATGCTTCGATGCGCGAGAAAGGCTTCGATTCGCTGGCCCTGGCCGAGTTCGTGTTCGCGATCGAAGACCGCTTCTCGATCACGATGCCCGACGACGACCCGAACATCGACACGCTGGCCGCCCTCGCGGCCGTGGTCGACAAGGCCAGGGCAACCCAGACCACGTGAGCCCGGTTGCCGTCACAGGCCTGGGCGTCGTGGCACCCCACGGCGATGACCACGGCCGCTTGTTCGCGGCGCTGCTGCGGGGCGACTCGGCGCTGGAGCCGGTCTTTCCCGAACTGCCCAAGCCCGCGGTCGCGGCCCGGGTGGCTTTCGATGAATCCCGCTGGTTCACCAAGCTGCAGCTCGCCGGCGTGGACCGCGTGAGCCAGCTCGCGGTGGCCGCCGCCGACCTGGCGATGCGCGACGCCGAGGCGCTCGGTGACCTGGATCCCGAACGCATCGGTGTCTTCGCCGGCTGCGGCATGGGCGGCGCCGCGGCGCTCGAAGCCGCCTACCGCGGCGGCGCACGCGTGCCGCCGCTGACCATCCCGGCTTTCATGCCGAGCGCACCGGCCTCGCACGTGGCGATGCGCCAGCGCGTCCAGGGGCCGGTGTTGACCTATTCGGTGGCTTGCGCCTCCTCGTCGGTGGCCATCGCCGAGGCCGCCAAGGCGGTGCAGCGCGGCGACGTCGACCTGGCGATCGCCGGCGGCAGCGAGGCGCTCGTCGTGCCGGGCGTGGTGCTCGCCTGGCAGGCGATGCACACGCTCGCCAGTGTCAGGCCCGGCGAAGAGGCGACCGCGATCCGGCCCTTCGCGAGCGACCGCAGCGGCTTCGCGCTTGGCGAGGGCGCCGCATTCCTGGTGCTCGAATCGGCCGAGCGCGCCCGCCGGCGCGGCGCGCGGGCCTATGCCGAGCTGGCCGGCTGGGGCCTCAGCTGCGACGCCACGCATCTGACCAAGCCCGATGCCGCCGGCCAGGCGCGCGCACTGCGCCAGGCGCTGCGGCAGGCCGGAATGCAGCCCCGCGACATCGGCTACTGCAATGCCCACGGCACGGCCACACGCATCGGCGACGCGGTCGAGCGCGACGCGCTGGCCGAGGTCTGGGGTAGGGACCTCGATCGCCTGCGCGTCAGCGCGACCAAGGCGCTGCACGGCCATCTGCTCGGCGCCGCGGGCGCGCTGGAAGCCGTGGTGACAGTGCTGGCCCTCCATCGGCGAGAGCTGCCGCCGAGCATGCATTGCGAGGCGATCGATCCCGCCTGCAGCCTGAACCTGGTGGCGCCTGGCCACTCGGCCGCGCCGGAACTGCAAGCCGCCATCAGCAACTCCTTTGCTTTCGGCGGCACGAATTCGGTGCTGCTGTTCAGTCGGGCCTGAGCCGTGACGAGCATGGGGGCCCGTTAAACTCGAATCGGTTTCGCATCCCCTCACACACGCATTGGAGTCAACATGATCGGACGTTTCGCTGCACTGGCTGTCGCGCTGCTGCTCTCGGCCTGCGCGAGCGTCGGCGGCCCCACGGTCAAGATCGATGTCGACCCGGGCGCCAACTTTTCGCGCGTGCGCACCTACAGCTGGGTGGCGCGGCCCGACGGCGGCACGCCGCTGATGCAGCAGCGCATCGTCGACGGCATCGATTCCCGGCTGCAGGCGCAGGGCTGGAAGCCGGCGCCCGACGGCGACATCCATGTGTCGGCCCATGTCTCGTCGTCGGAGAAGGAAAGCCTCAACAGCTATTACGCGCGGGTCGGCTATGTCGGTTGGGGCGGATTCGGTCCGCCGACGCCGAACAGCCCGATGCCGGCCGAGACCTTCGAGGTCGGCACGCTGGTGGTCGACATGGTCAACGCGCAGACCAAGCGCTCGGCCTGGCGCGGCACCGCGAGCGGCACGCTGCACGATGATCCCGCGAAGATGAACGCCTTGCTGCAGACCGCGCTCGACAAGATGTTCGCCGGCTTCCCCCCCGGCCCCTCCTCGAAGTAGTCGACGCGGCCCGCGTTTCCATTCCAGGAATACCGCGGAACCGGCTTTGCCGGGCCGCTGGTATTGCCCCCTCGAAGGGGGTGGGCGGCTACACGAAGTGAGCCAACCTGGGGGTGGTCAATGGTTATCTCTGGGGATGCCGAAGGTCGCGTGGATCTTCTGGTATTTCACGGCCGGCTTGAGCACCATGCCTTCCGAGAGCTCGTCGACGATGCCGCGCTGAATCTCCTGCCACGGCGTCTGGCTCGCCGGGAACTTGTAGCCGCCGGCGGCGGCCAGCGCGGCGCGTCGCTTGTCGAGCTCCTCGTCGGACACCAGCATGTTCGCGGTGCGCTTCTTGAGGTCGATGCGCACGCGGTCGCCGGTCTTCACCAGCGCCAGCCCGCCGCCGGTCGCGGCCTCGGGCGAGGCGTTGAGGATCGAGGGCGAGCCCGAGGTGCCGGACTGGCGGCCGTCGCCGACGCAGGGCAGGGCGGTGATGCCCCTCTTGAGCAGGTACGAAGGCGCGCGCATGTTGACCACTTCGGCCGCGCCGGGATAGCCGACCGGGCCGACGCCGCGCATGAACAGCACGCTGTGCGGGCCGATCTTCGTCTTCGGATCGTCGATCCGGTGGTGGTAGTCCTCGGGGCCGTCGAAGACCACGGCGGTGCCCTCGAAGGCCATCGGGTCCTTCGGGTCCTCGAGGTAGCGGGTGTGGAATTCGGGCGTGATCACGCTGGTCTTCATGATCGCGGAGTCGAACAGGTTGCCCTTGAGGTTCAGGAAGCCGGCGTTCTTCTTCATCGGCTTGGCGTAGGGCCAGATCACCTTGCGGTCGCTCGTGAACTGGCCTTCGCAGTTCTCGATCAGCGTCTTGCCGTTGGCCGTGAGGGCCGGCTTGATCTTGCCCTTGGCGATCAGCTCGGCGACCACCGCGGGCACGCCGCCGGCGCGGTAGTAGTCCTCGCCAAGGTACTCGCCGGCCGGCTGCAGGTTGACGATCAGCGGAATCTTGTAGCCGTGCTTTTCCCAGTCGTCGGGTGTGAGTTCGACGCCGATGTGGCGCGCGATCGCGATCAGGTGCACCGGTGAGTTGGTCGAACCGCCGAGCGCGGAGTTGACCACGATCGCGTTCTCGAAGGCTTCGCGCGTGAGGATGTCGGAGGGCTTCAGGTTCTCGCGCACCATCTCGACGATGCGCTTGCCCGTGAGGTAGGCCATTTCCTGGCGGTCGCGGTAGGGCGCCGGAATCGCGGCGCTGCCCGGCAGCGTCATGCCCAGCGCCTCGGCCAGCGAGTTCATCGTGGAGGCCGTGCCCATCGTGTTGCAGTGGCCGGTCGACGGCGCCGAGGAGGCGACCAGCTTCAGGAATTCCTGGTAGCCGATCTCGCCTGCGGCCATCATCTCGCGCGCGCGCCAGACGATCGTTCCCGAGCCCGTGCGTTCGCCCTTGTGCCAGCCGTTGAGCATCGGCCCCGAGTTGAGCGCGATGGCCGGGATGTCGACCGTGGCGGCCGCCATCAGCTGGGCCGGGGTGGTCTTGTCGCAGCCCGTGGTCAGCACCACGCCGTCGATCGGGTAGCCGTACAGCACCTCGACCAGCGAGAGGTATTGCAGGTTGCGGTCGAGCGCCGCGGTGGGGCGCTTGCAGGTCTCCTGGATCGGGTGGATCGGGAACTCGAAGGCGATGCCGCCGGCGTCGCGGATGCCCTCGCGCACCCGCTCGGCGAGCACCAGGTGATGGCGGTTGCACGGCGCGATGTCCGAGCCGGTCTGCGCGATGCCGATGATCGGCCGGCCCGACTGCAGCTCGTCGAAGCCGAGGCCGAAGTTCATGGTGCGCTCGAGGTAGAGCGCGGTCATGTCGGCGTTGGCCGGGTTGTCGAACCAGGCCTGCGAGCGCAGCGTGAGAGCCGGCTTGGCTGCGGTCCGGGATTTCTTCTTGGCGGCTGGTTTCATCAGGTCATTCCCTTCAAGGTCTGGTCTGCGTTGGGCAGTGCTGCGCAATCGTCGATGTATTGCCGGACGATATCGGCGAAATTCTCGTGCGGCAGCAGGCCGAGCCGTGCGGCCCGTGCCGCCGAGGCACCGCTGGGCCAGTTGGCGACGATGCCGGCGATGCGCTCGTCGCGTTCGAAGCGCACCAGGGCGCGCACCTTCGGGCCGGCCACCTCTTCGAGCGCGTCGAGCATGTCGGCCACGCGGACGTTGAGGCCCGGCAGGTTGAGCGCGGTGCGGCCGCAGAAGGCCTCGCGCGTGGCCTCGTAGACCGCGATCAGGCCGTCGACGGTGCGCGACGGCGACGACACCGGGTGCGACACCTCGGGTGAGACCGGGCAGATCGATTCGACGCCGGCCAGCGGTTCGCGGATGATTCCGCTGAAGAAGGACGACGCGGCGCCGTTGGGCCGGCCGGGACGCACGGTGACGGTCATGAGCCGGGCCGCGCGGCCGTCGACGTAGCCCTTGCGCGTGTAGTCGGCGACCAGGTGCTCGCAGATCAGCTTCTGCGTGCCGTAGGACGTCTGCGGCGCCGGCAGCGTGTCGTCGGCCACAAGCGCGGCCAGCGGCACGGCGGGGTCGGGTCCGAAGACCGCGACCGAACTCGAGAACACCAGCCGCGCGACCTTGCCGCCGCCGTTCACATGGGCCCGCAGTGCATCGAGCAACGCCCGCGTGCTGTCGAGGTTCGATCGCAGGCCGAGGTCGAAGTCGAGCTCGCATTCGCCCGACACGGCCGAGGCCAGATGGAAGATGCCGTCGAAGGCTTCTTCGCGCAGCGCTTCGGTCTGGGCCAGCAGCGGCCCGGTGCGGGCCTCGACCCGCGCATCGGCCAGCAGGTCGGCCGGTGGCGGCGCGATGTCGGTCAGCACCATGCGCTCGATGCGCTGGCCGGCCAGCGTGCCGCGAGCGAGCAGGGTGCGTGCGAGGCGCGCGCCGACGAAGCCCCCGCCGCCGGTGATCATCAGTTTCATTGCGTTCTCCTTCAGTGCTTTGCTTTTCGGGTGGGTGCGGAGGCCCCGGCGCGCGCCGCCCGGACGGCGGCCTGGCGGCGCCGGCCGTCGATGACGCCGCCCTCGACCAGCCGCTGCTCTCCGCGGATCAGGTGTTCATTGGCATGCAGCCGCGCCGCCACCGGGTCGTGGGCTGCGATGGCATCGAAGATGGCGCGGTGCTCGCCCTGTACCGCGGTCATGAAGTCGGCCCTCCGGGCTTCGTTGCCGCGCGTGATGCGCATGCCTTCGCGCAGGTACTGCTCGAGGAAGCCGAGCAGCAGGCGGAACTGCGGGTTGCCGGTCGACTCGCCGATGACGCGATGGAAGGCCAGGTCCTCGGCGACGCCGTCGCGGCCCTCGGCCACTGCGGCGTCGATGGCCTTGAGGGCGCGGCGCAGCGCCGCGATCTGGCTGCGCGTGGCGCGTTCGGCGGCCAGCGCGGCGATCTCGCCTTCGAGCACGCGCCGCACCTCGACCACGTGGACCACCGACTGCACCGAGGTCAGCACGGCCGGGTCGAAGGCCAGCGCCATGTTGACCGGCCGCGGCGCGACGAACACGCCCGAGCCCTGGCGCGACTGCACCAGGGCCCTGGACTTGAGCTGGTGAACCGCCTCCCGCACCACGGTGCGCGAGACGCCGTGCGCCGAGGCCAGCTGCTGCTCGGTCGGCAGCCGGTCGCCCACTTGCAGCGTGCCGCCCTCGATCTGCGCGCCCAGCAGCGCCGCCAACCGGTCCGACAGCCGGTCGACGACCAGCGGCTGGGGTTGGGGGGAGGAGGCGTTCCGCACGACGGAGGAGGAGAAAAAGGCAGTTATCAGGTCATCATACAAATATTGCGCGGGTTAATGCCTAACGGTTTGCCCTGATGCGCAGCCGGGTCGCGATGCCAATACTCCGCGCTTGCGGCCTGGAGAGCCCTCCATGGCCCGGCGTCGATTTGCGACCTTTCAGGACTTCAGTGCATGGCCAGTGTCACGATCCAGTCAGTCAAGAAGAACTTCGGTGAAGTCGCCATCCTGCATGGGGTGGACATCGACATCCAGGACGGCTCGTTCACGGTGCTGGTGGGGCCTTCGGGCTGCGGCAAGTCGACGCTGCTGCGCATGATCGCCGGGCTCGAGGAGATCAACGGCGGCGAGATCCGCATCGGTGACAAGCGGGTCAACGACCTGCCGCCGAAGGAGCGCGACATCGCGATGGTGTTCCAGAACTACGCGCTCTACCCGCACATGACGGTGCGCGAGAACATGGCTTTCGCACTGGCGCTGGCGAAGATGGGCAAGCCGGCCATCGAGGCCAAGGTCCAGCGCGCGGCCGAGATCCTGGCGCTGGCGCCGTTGCTCGACCGCTATCCGCGCCAGCTCTCGGGCGGCCAGCGGCAGCGGGTCGCGATGGGGCGTGCCATCGTGCGCGATCCGCAGGTGTTCCTGTTCGATGAGCCGCTGTCGAACCTCGATGCCAAGCTGCGGGTGGCGATGCGCGGCGAGATCAAGGAACTGCATCAGCGCCTGAAGACCACCTCGATCTACGTCACGCACGACCAGATCGAGGCCATGACTATGGGCGACAAGATCGTCGTCATGCGCGACGGCCGGATCGAGCAGACCGGCAGCCCGCTCGAGCTCTACGACCATCCGGCCAACCAGTTCGTGGCCGGCTTCATCGGCTCGCCGGCGATGAACTTCCTGCCCGGCACCCTGCACCGCAGCGGCGGCACGGCCCGGGTCGAGCTGGCCGACGGCACGCAGCTCGATGCGCCGCTGGCGGCCGGCGGCGCCGATGGCCAGCGGGTCGTCTACGGCACCCGGCCCGAGCACCTGACGCTGGCCGACCAGGGCGGCATTCCCGCCCGGGTGGCGGTGATGGAGCCGACCGGCATGGACACCTTCGTCGCCTGCCGCCACGAAGGGGCCGAGCTCTCCGCAGTGTTCCGCGAGCGTCACGACTTTGCGCCCGGCACCACCATCCACCTGCAACCCGATCTTCAACGCGCGCATCTCTTCGACGCCGGCACCGGCCAACGGCTGGTCTCATGAGAACTTGCGGGACAGACCAAGAAACTGCGAAGCAGTTTTTGCTCTGTCCTCAACTGACTAGAAATTTCGGCCGTTCAACCACAGGAGACATGAATGAGTGATTTCAATCGCCGCAAGATTCTGAAAAGCTCGGCCGGCATCGCAGCCGCCGCCTCGCTCGGCGTCGGCACCGCGATCTTCTCGCCGCTGGCGAACGCGCAGTCGATCACCTTCAAGCCCGAGAAGGGCGCCAAGCTGCGGGTGCTGCGCTGGAGCCGCTTCGTGCAGGGCGACATCGACGCCTACATGGCCAACGTCAAGCGGTTCAGCGAGGCCACCGGCATCGAGGTGCGGGTCGACAACGAGGGCTGGGAGGACGTGCGGCCCAAGGCGGCGGTGGCGGCCAACACCGGCGCCGGCCCGGACATCATCCTGTCGACCAACGACGACGCCAACCTGTACCCGGAAAAACTGCTCGACGTCACCGATCTGGCGGAATACCTCGGCAAGAAATACGGCGGCTGGTACCCGGCCGGCGAGACCTTCATGCGGCCCGACGGCAAGCGCTGGATCGGCCTGCCGCTGGGCGCGGCCGGCTCGCTGATGGTCTATCGCGAGAGCATGCTCAAGGCCGCCGGCTTCGCCGCCTTCCCGAAGACCACCGACGACTTCCTCAAGCTCTACAAGGCGCTGAAGGAGAAGGGCACCCCGGGCGGCATGGCCCTTGGCAACGCCACCGGCGACAGCACCTGGACCAACTGGCTGGTCTGGACCTTCGGCGGCAAGCTGGTCGACAAGAACAACAAGGTGGTCCTCGACAGCCCCGAGACGATCAAGGCGCTGGAGTACGCCAAGGAGCTGTATGCCAACTTCATCCCGGGCACGCTGTCGTGGCTCGACCCGAACAACAACAAGGCCTTCCTCGACGGCCAGATCAGCGTCACCAACAACGGCATCTCGATCTACTACGCGGCCAAGAACTCGCCCGATCCGAAGGTCAAGGAAATGGCCGCCGACATCAACCATGCGGTGTTCCCGATCGGTCCGGTCGGCGTGTCGACCGAGTCGCATCTGTTCTTCAACCAGATGATCATGAAGTACACCAAGTACCCGCAGGCCTCCAAGGAGTTCCTGCGCTTCATGATGGAGCGGCCGCAGTTCGACGACTGGCTGCAGGGTGCCGGCGGCTACGTCGCGCAGCCGCTGCGGGCCTACGAGGCGAATTCGATCTGGACCTCCGATCCCAAGAACACGCCGTACCGCGATTCGGTCAAGAACCTGCGTCCGGCCGGCTACGACGGCAAGCTGGGCTATGCGTCGGCCGGGGCGGCGGCTGACTTCATCATTCCCAACATGGTGGCCGAGGCGGCGAGCGGATCGAAGACGCCCAAGGAAGCCGCCGAGCGCGCGCAGAAACGCGCTGAGCGCTATTACAAGGTATGAATCCGGCTCACCCCCAGGTTGGCTTACTGCGTGTAGCCGCCCACCCCCTCGCCGGGGGCAACACCAGCGGCCCGGCAAAGCCGGTTCCGCGGTGTTCCTGGAAGGGAGCCATTCAGAAACCAGCAGGGCGACGCTCGCTATGACCCTTCTCGCCAGGCTGCAGAACAGCCGCAACGCCCTCGGCTTCATGTTCATGTTGCCGGCGGCGGTGCTGCTGCTGCTGTTCCTGACCTATCCGCTGGGCCTGGGCACCTGGCTCGGCTTCACCGATGCCAAGGTCGGGCGGCCGGGCGTATGGATCGGGCTCGAGAACTACATCTTCCTCTGGGGCGATGCGGTCACGCGGCTGGCCCTGTTCAATACGCTCTTCTACACGGTGGTGGCGAGCGTGTTCAAGTTCCTGCTCGGCCTGTGGCTGGCGGTGCTGCTGAACAAGAACATCCGCCTGAAGACCTTCTTCCGCGCGGTGATCCTGCTGCCCTACATCGTGCCGACGGCGCTGTCGGCGATCGCCTTCTGGTGGATCTACGACTCGCAGTTCTCGATCATCAGCTGGGGGCTCATGAAGCTGGGGCTGATCGACCACTACATCGACTTCCTCGGCGACCCGTGGAATGCCCGGTTCGCGGTGATCGCGGCCAACGTGTGGCGCGGCGTGCCCTTCGTCGCGATCACGCTGCTGGCCGGCCTGCAGACCATCTCGCCTTCGTACTACGAGGCTTCGGCGATCGACGGCGCGACCCCGTGGCAGCAGTTCCGCCACGTCACGCTGCCGCTGCTGACCCCGATCATCGCGGTCGTGATGACCTTCTCGGTGCTGTTCACCTTCACCGACTTCCAGCTGATCTACGTGATCACGCGCGGCGGGCCGCTCAATGCGACGCACCTGATGGCGACGCTGTCGTTCCAGCGCGCGATCTCGGGCGGTGCGCTCGGCGAGGGCGCGGCGATCGCGATCGCGATGGTGCCCTTCCTGCTGGGCTGCATCATGTTCAGCTACTTCGGACTGCAAAGACGGGCGTGGCAGAAATGAACTCGCCCCCAGGTTGGCTCACTTCGTGTAGCCGCCCACCCCCTTCCGGGGGCCATACCAGCGGCCCGGCAAAGCCGGTTCCGCGGTATTTCCCGCAAAGACACAAGGAGACGCCATGAGCAGGGCCGGTCAGATCGATGTCGTCGGCATGAGCTACCTCGACACCGTGCCGCGCAAGGCGGTCACGGTGTACCTGCCGCTGGTGGTGTTCCTGATCGTGCTGCTGTTTCCGTTCTACTGGATGGCGATCACGGCGGTGAAGCCCGAAGTCGAGCTGCTGTCGCGCGAGGGCAATCCGTTCTGGGTCATCGCGCCGACGCTCGGACACTTCCACAAGCTGCTGTTCGAGACCGCCTATCCGCAGTGGCTGTGGAACACGGTGCTGGTGTCGGTGGTGTCCACCTTCGGTTCGCTGGTGGTGTCGGTGCTGGCCGCCTATGCGATCGAGCGGCTGCGCTTCAAGGGCTCGCGCCAGACCGGACTGGCGATCTTCCTGGCCTACCTGGTGCCGCCGTCGATCCTCTTCATTCCGCTGGCCAACGTGGTCTTCAATCTCGGGCTCTTCGACACCCGCTGGGCCCTGGTGCTGACCTACCCGACCTTCCTGATCCCGTTCTGCACCTGGCTCTTGATGGGCTACTTCCGCTCGATCCCGGCCGAGCTCGAGGAGTGCGCGCTGATCGACGGCGCCAGCCGCTGGCAGATCCTGGTCAAGATCGTGCTGCCGCTGGCGGTGCCGGGCCTGATCTCTGCCGGCATCTTCGCCTTCACGCTGTCGTGGAACGAGTTCATCTACGCGCTGACCTTCGTCTCCTCGTCGGAGATCAAGACGCTGCCGGTCGGCGTCGTGACCGAGCTGGTGCAGGGGGACGTCTACCAGTGGGGGCCGCTGATGGCCGGCGCGCTGCTGGGGTCGCTGCCGGTGGCCTTCATCTACTCGTTCTTCGTCGAGTACTACGTCTCGGGGCTGACCGGGTCGGTCAAGGAGTGAGGCCGGCCGGCCGCGCCGCGGCTGGCGTCGGTTCTACCCGCATGCGGGGGCGATGCCTTCCACCAAACGGCGGAGCGGCGGCCGGGTCGCCGCGGGCGCGGCCGTACGAAAGGCATAGGGGCGCTGGTCATCGACGCGGCGGCGAACGATACTCGCGATCCGCCGACTTCGAATGCACGCCATGACCGCAGACAGTCTCCGCGACCCGTCCTCCGATCCAGGACCACCGGCCGCCGTGCCCGAGGTGGCCATCCCGGGCTTCGAGGCCCGTGATGCCGAGGTCAACGGCACGCGCATTCATTACCGCATCGGCGGCAAGGGACCGGCCGTCGTGCTGCTGCATGGCTATGCCGAGACCAGCCACATGTGGAATCCGCTGATGCCGCTGCTCGTCCGCGACCACACCGTGATCGTGGCGGACCTGCGCGGCGCGGGCCGGTCGTCGAAGCCCGAGGGCGGCTACGACAAGAAGAACATGGCGGTGGACATCCACGAAGTCGTGAAGTCGCTGGGCATCGAGCGAGCGAGCGTCGTGGGCCACGACATCGGCCTGATGGTGGCCTACGCCTACGCGGCGCAGTTCCCCGACCAGACCGAGCGGGTGGTGCTGATGGATGCCTTCCTGCCTGGCATCGGGAGCTGGAAAGACGTCTGGCTGCTGCGCGACCTGTGGCACTTCCATTTCCACGGCGAAACGCCGCTGGCGCTGGTCAAGGGCCGCGAGCGCATCTACTTCGAGCATTTCTGGAACGACTTCGCGGCCGATCGCGCGCGCTCCCTGTCCGAGGCCGACCGGCAGTTCTACGCCGCGGCCTATGCGCAGCCGGGCGGCATGCGCGCGGGCTTCGAGTACTTCAAGAACTTCGAGCGCGACGCCGACGACTTCGCTCGGCTGGCGGCGACGCCGCTGCCCATGCCGATGCTGGTGCTGTCGGGCGAGAAGGCCGGCGGCAGCTTCCTGATCGAGCAGGGCCGGCTGGTCGCCGGCAACGTCCAGGGCGTGGTGGTGAAGGGCGCGGGCCACTGGCTCATGGAAGAGGCGCCGGACCAGGTGATTCCGGCGCTGCTCGAATTCCTTGCCTGACGGACGAAGTGGCGCGCGGGATTCACCGGCGCGGAACATGACGCTTGTTACGTGATCCAACAACATGCCGCCTGGCGCGCTGGTGCGCGTTTTCCCGCGGCAGGAGGTGTGTCATGAAGCAACTGAAACATTGGCAGGATGTGGTCAATGCCCTGCTGGGCGTCTGGGTCGTTCTTTCGCCATGGGCTTTGGGCTTCCAGGACACGAGGACAGCCATGGTCAACGCCTGCGTCGTCGGCGTGGCGCTGGTGGCGGCCGCCCTCGGCGCGATGCTGGTGCCGCGCGCATGGGAAGAGTGGACCGAGTGCGCGCTGGGTGCCTGGCTGGTGATCTCGCCCTGGGTGCTGAGCTTCGATGCGTTGCGCAATCCGATGCTCGCCGCGGTGTTCAGCGGCCTGGTGATCGTGGTGCTGGCACTCTGGACGCTGTGGACCGACAAGGACTACAGCGCCGGGTGGCACGGCGCGGCGCATTGAGCTGCCCCCTCGGGGGCAGCGGCCCCATGAACTGAGGGAGCATCGGGGCTCTCTCAGTCCGGCAACGCCGCCTTCGGCCGGTCGCGGCGCGCGTCGCGGCCCGGCCGCAGCTGGCTGACGAGCGCCACCAGGCCATCGGCCATGCGCCGGTAGCCTTCGCCCGCGCCCATCAGGAAGCGGGCGTCGAAGAGCGTCGACAGCATCTCCAGGTGGTCGACCGTCCGGTCGAGATGGCGGACCTTCGGGCCCAGGTTCTCCAGCGCCGCCCGGTAGGCCTGGCGCACGTCGTTCAGCGCCGCCTCGCCGGCGGTGTCCGGCGCCGCGAAGCTGCCGTCGCGCAGCCGTTCGACCAGCACCGCCTCCGGGCTCATGACCACGTCCCAGGGATCGCCGCTCGCGGCACAGAGACGCGACACGGCCTGGCCGCATTGCCGGGCCAGGGCCACGCCGGCCGACATCTCATCGGCCTCGTCCCAGCCGTCGAGCGCCACTCGCAGCGCCAGGCCGTCCAGGGCGTCGCAGGGCCTGAAGCCGTCGTCGCCCGCCACCCCCTGGGCCCGCGCGTAGGCCTGCAGGCCGGCGCCGGCCGCCTCGGCCATGGCATCCCGCCACTGGGCTCGCTGGGCCGTGCTGGCGTCGAGGCGCAGCAGCCGCTGCGCGAACACCACGGCCCGGCGCTGGTGGGCGCCGGCCAGCAGGGCGCAGCGGTCGGCGTTGAGGGTCGCCGCCGGGCCGGAGTGCAAGAGGCCCGCGTTCGACACCAGCTTGTCCAGCGACAGCAGCCGTTCGATGCCGTGTTCGATCAGCGACAGGCCCTCGGGGCCGGACCGCGGGCTGCGCGCCTTGCCGCCTTGCCGATCGGCGCGGATCCGGTGGATGTCCTGCTCGGCGCGCGCCGCACCGAGCTCGATCTCGACCGCGGCCAGCTGCTCGATGTCGCGGATCGGCACCCGGCCCTGCGAGTCGACCGACTGGATCGCGGCCAGCAGCGCCTGCTGCGCCTGCTCGAGGCAGCCGAGGTCGCGCCAGGTGGCGCCGAGCGCGGACTGCAGCGCCGGCAGCCGCAGCCAGGCCGGCGGGCAGCGCTTGTCGCGCGCCTCCTCGATGGCCCTGATGCGTGCCTGCCGGTCGCTCTCGAGCGCGTGGTCGGGCCGGCGCGAGGCCTCCACCCGCGCGCGGGCCAGCTCGTCGAGCATCTCGTCGAGCGAGACGAAGGCGCTGCCGTCCTTCGACGCGCCGGCGGCGCCGTCGGCGTCGGTCTCGGCCCGCCAGAGCGGGTCGCCGTAGGCCTGGAAGGCACCCCAGGTCACGTTGTCGGGCCGGGCGGCCCAGAGCGCCTGCCGTGCCTCGAAGACGGCATCGCCGAAGGGCCGCCGGTCCTGCAGCAGGGCCTGGTAGAAGACCTCGCCGAACTGCTGCGCCAGCTGGTCGTCGACTGCCCAGCCGGCCACCACGACGCAGCGCACGCCGATGTCCATCAGCTCGCGCGCCACGCTGGCGGCCAGCTTGTTGCCGTCGCGCACCGTGGGTCCGGCCGGAGCGCCGGCGTCGATCTGCCCGAGGTGGCAGCAGTTGAGGAACACCAGCTCCGGCACCAATTCCATCGCCGCGATCTCGGCCGCGGTGATCAGCAGGCCGCCCGAAAGCACCACGCCGCTGCGGCGCAGGCCGTCGGCGTGCAGCTGGTCGAAGACGCCGTGCGCCGACACGTGCAGGATCCGGTAGGGCTTGCGGTAGAGCTTGGCCAGCACGTCGGCGGCCAGGTTGTAGTCGCCGATCGCGCGGCTGACGTCGTAGCCCATGGTGGCGAACAGGGCGGCGATCGCGCCCGCCTCGACTTCGGCACCGGCGAGCGCGTCCGGGTCCCTGTGCTCGGGATTGGCCGGGTCGGGAAAGGCGGCGCCGAAGCCCTGCACCGAGGGGTTGCCGATCACATAGGCGTTGTGCGCCAGGCTCTGGCGCACGTCGCGCCGGAAGGCGGTCGAGGAGAGTTGCCGCACCACCGGCGTGCACAGCGCCAGCGGCAGCAGCGGGCCGTCGCCCTGCGCCTCGGGCGTGAACAGCGGGTCGGTCAGCATCAGCTCCCACGGCAGGTTCGCGGTGGCGCCGTCGACCACCAGCACGATGCGCTGCAACTGGCGCGCGGCGTCCTTGAACGCCGGCGGCACGATCAGCTGGAACAGCATGCGGCCGAAGTCGGAGTTCCAGCGGGTCTGGCTGATCTGCTGGCGCACCAGGGTCTCGACCAGGTTCGGCTGGCGCTGCTGCACCACGGTCTCGGCCCGCGCCCGCTGGCCGACGTAGAGAAAGCGCAGCCGGTTGGCGAGCCGGGTCGCGCCCTCGGGCCGCGCGCCGCCGGGCGGGTCGTCGGCGTCGGTCACGATCAGCCGCGGCCAGTAGCTGGCGCCGCGGATGTCGAACAGGCGCTGGCGCAGTCCGATGCCCTGCACCAGCTCGGCGCTGCAGGCGAGCAGCGTGTCCTTGGCGGCGGCCGTGGCCGCGAGCCGCGGCGCCAGCTGCCGCAGTTCGTAGACCGCGGTGATCGCGGTGTCCAGGTAGAGCTCGACGATGTCGAGCCGCGCCACGCGCACCGACAGCCCGGTGGTCCGCTTGAACTTCTCGTTGGCATCGATGACGCCGCGCACCAGCGCCTCGACCGAGGCCGCGATCGTCAGGTTGGCCGAGGAGTTGTAGCCCAGCAGCAGCGTCGCCAGCGGGACCTCGCGGTCCTCGCGGCCCATCACGTCGACCACCTGCAGCAGATAGCGCAGCACGCCCGCGCGCACCGCGAGCATCAGCGAGTCCTGGCTCAGGCTGCCCTCGTAGCGGCCGAGGCCGGTGACCACCGCGCCGGTGAGCACGCCGCGCCGGCGGTCCAGCGCGCTCGGCGCGCGCAGCACCACGGCGGCGGTGCCCAGCGGCCCGGCGTAGAGGTCGAGTGCCTTGCGCTGGGCCAGCTGGCCGTCCATCAGCTCGGTGTCGATCAGGGCCTCGGTGCCGGCCATCGAGTCGTTCTCGTAGTGGCCGACCAGGATCGGGCAGGCCAGGAAGCGCAGGTCCATGGCCTTCAGGCGAACCTCGAGCCGCAGCCTGGCGCGCGGCGTCATGTCGCTGCCGGGCGTGCCGCCGACCACCGCCGCCGCCAAGTGGATGTCGTCGATCGCGTTCGGAGGCCCCGGGTCGTAGCTGCGAGGGCGTTCGGGGCCGGCTGCGCGCGTGGCCGGCGGATGGCGATCGAGCCGGGCCGTGGCGCCGCCGACCAGCAGCTCTCCGAGGGCCGCGAAGGTGTCGGCGGTCGACAGCAGGTCGCCATGCACCGCGGGCAGGTAGTAGAAGCTGCCGATGTTGCCGATGCGTCCCGAATCCCAGGTCACGGTGCCGTCGCCGCGCGCGGTCGACACCATGCGCAGGCGCTGGCTGCCGCCGCGGTCCTCGAGCCGCAGGCCGCAGGGCGTGTCGGGCGCGATGCCGAAGACGTAGATGGCCTTGGCCTGGTAGTCGGCGGGCAGGCTCGGCACGGCGCCGGCGCCGGCCTTGGCGTCTTCGGTCCACAGCCAGCCGGCCGAGGCCAGCGTGTCGGCATCGGGCTGGCCGCAGCGCCGGTCGCCGAACCAGAGATCGGTGTTGAGGGCCTTGAGCTTCTTCCAGGCCTCGGCGTCCCAGTACTGCTGCGCCTCGCCGCCCTCTGGCTGGCCCTGGAAGGTGTCGACGAAGCCTGGGCTCGGCAGCAGCTGCAGCGCGCCGCGGAAGCCGGCCACGATGTCCAGCACGTCCTGCATGTCGTGGCGGAAGTCGAGCCGCGCCAGCGCGCGCAGCGCATTGCCTTTGCCCAGCAGGTTCTCGACCATCGAATGCGATCCCTGGTGCGGCGTGCCGGCCATCACCAGGCGCGCGCCGTCGCGCCGCATCAGGGCGTCCATGACGTCGCGGCGGCGATAGATGCAGGCCCGTACCACCAGCCCGCCCATGCTGTGCGCGAGCAGGCGCACCGGCTGCGCGGTCTGCTTCAGCAGCAGCTCGAGGAAGGCGCCGAGCCGTTCGCCCAGCACATCGAGGGGCTGGCGCCAGTCGTAGGGAAAGGGCAGCACCCGATGGCTGTCCGCCAGGTGCTCGCAGATGTCGCCATAGGTCCTGCCGAATAGCTCGCCGGCCGTGACCCGCTCGGCGCCGAAGGCGATGCTCCGCAGCGCGCCGGCGGCCAGCGAGAGCGGATCGAGCCAGACCCGCTTGCCGTCGGCATCGAGGCAGGTGCCCATGATGCCCGGCAGCATCACCACCACCGGTCGGTCCGCGACGGCGATGCCGCGCGACTTGCCGATGCCTGCCGCATCGAGGCTGCTGAAGCCGGCCGGGATCGCCCGGAAGGCGTCGAGCGTTTCGGGCTGGTCTTCCACCAGCCAGTCGCGCAGCGCGCTGCGGGTCTCGAGGTTGCTGAAGTAGTTGAAGTGCGAGACGTCGGCGGCGCGGTCGAACAGCACCCGGGCCCGGGTTTTCGCGGCCACGCCGGCCAGCATGGCGGCGGTGTCGACCACCAGATCGTTGTCGGTGTTCTCGAACAGCAGGAAGTCGGTCAGCAGCACGCCCATGCGCATCAGCAGGTTGCCGCCCTGGATGTCGCCGGCGACCAGCGCCATGCGGATGCCCGGCTGCACCGCGGCGTCGCGCAGCAGCGCGGCCATCGGCGAGTCGGGCAGCATCGCCTCGAGGCCCGGCACCAGGTGCGGGTTGGTGCGGTTCTTCGCGATCTCGATCACCACCCGCTTGAATGCGGAGTACAGCGGGTTGCCGAAGAAGCAGGGCACGCGGCCGATCAGCGTCAGCAGGCCCGACAGGAAGACGTCGAAGTTGCCGCTCGCGAGCCGGGTGCCCTGCGCCGGGCTGGCAACGCGCACATAGCGCTCGACCACCAGCGACTTGTCGCGCAGCAGGGCGAACAGCGCGCGCAACTGGTCGCGATGCTCGGCATGCGCGCGGTCCAGCTCCTTGCGCACCGCGGTCTCGCGGCCCTGGGCGTCGCCGACGCCCGGGAAGGCGAAGCTGTAGCTGTCGATGTGCCGGTCGATGTCTTGCAGGCACAGCAGGTCGCCGACCAGGCCGCCGCGCGAATGGGTCACCAGGCTGACGCGGGCGCCGCGCGGCAGGGCGGCGGCGAGTTGCAGCGCGTTCTCGATCGGGCTCTCCGACAGCGTGCGGTGCTCGAAGCCGTAGATGCCGCCGGGGAATCGGCTCTCGAGCCGGGCCCAGAGCCCGCGATCGCTGCGCTGCAGGTCGCCGAAGCTGCCCAGCGTGCTGGACCCGGTGCCGTGGATGAAGACCAGCGCCGGTCGGGGTGTGCCGTCGGCATCGACCATCCGCGCGGTGTCGTCCGCGACACCGCCTTCGAGCGTGCCGCCGCCGTCCTCCCAGCGGTAGAGATGCCCGGCCGGGCGCGCGAGCCGCTCCTCGATCGCCCACATCAGGGCCTTGGTGCCCAGCCAGCTGACGCCGAGGCCGTCGAGGCCCGCGAGCTTGTCCTTGCCTTTGGCGGGCATGAGATCGGCCAGCCGGGCCTGCGCCGCGTCGATCAACGGGTCCCGGCCCACGGCCAGCGCGATCACCTGGCTGACCAGGCTGCCGGCGATGCCGGTGTACACGCCGCGCTCCAGCATCGCGCCCTCGGCGTTCAGGCGGTCGAAGAGGATGCGGCCTGCGGCATCGACCAGGTCCGGCCGGTTGCGCAGCAGTGCCGCCTTCAGGCCCGCGGGGCTGGTGATGAGCGTGCCGCCGTCGGCCAGCTCGATCACCAGCACCTGGCCGGCATCGGCTTCGAACTCGGCGCTGGCGCCTTCGGGCAGGCCGCGCACCCCGCCGGCGAGGTCGATGCCGGCCTTGGCTTCGAGCAGGCCCGGCGGCAGGAAGGGATCGGGTGTGCGGTCGGCGCCGACGGTGCGAATCGCGGTGGTCGATCGCAGCAGGGAGGGGACTTCGGGCTTGTCGCTCCTGCGTCCGGTGATCTGCAGCACGATCGCTTCGGCCATGGCGTTGCCTCAGCTGAAGATCGCGCGTCCCGTGGATTCGCTGCTGCCCTGGATCTGCGGCTTCTGCGGATAGCGCGTGGAGGGGAGGTCGTCCGCCAGCGCCTTGTGCCACTGGGCATAGCTGGCGCCCGCGGGCAGCGTGTGCAGCGCCTTCAATGCGTAGAAGGTGAAGGCGCCGTTCGGGCGATTCTGGAAGCTGGCGTCGTAGCTGAAGTGGCCTTCGCCTTCCTCGCAGCCGGCCAGCAGCACGTCGCCGACGTCGTCTTCCGGTTCCGTCGCGAAGGCCGAGGAGGCGCCGTGCCTGCCCTTCTTCGGCACCGCCGCGCCCTGCGGCCCCGCGGTGGCCAGGCGCGCCTCGGGCATCCAGGCGCGCATCGGCATGAAGCGCGGCATCCGGCCGGCCTCCTGGTCGCTGCTGTCCGGCGGCGCCCGGTTCACGGTGCCCGAGTGGCAGCTGTCGGAGATCAGCACCAGGCGAACGCCGTCTTGGCGGCTCTTGAAGATGGCATGGATCTCGTCGTCGGTCAGCGCGGCGCCGATAGCCCGGATGTCGTGCGGACACAGGGCCTCATCGAGGCCGTCGGCCTCTTCGCCGTCGGTGTCGTACTGGTAGGTGCCGTGGCCCGAATAGGTGATGACCACGACGTCGTCGCCGGCGGCCTGTCCGATCACGCGCCGGAATCCCGCGATCATGCCGGCCTTGGTGGCCTGCTCGTCGAGCAGCTTGCTGACGCTGAAGCCGCGTGCCGACAGTTCGGCGGCCCAGTCGTTGGCATCGTTGACGCAGCCCGCCAGTTCCATGTCGGTGCCGGGATAGTTGTTGATGCCGATGCACAGGGCGAGCTTGGTCATGCGCAATCTCCGGTCGTCTCCAGGCATTGGACACGCCGCGGCGGCGCAAATCGTCCGCCAAACGAGGTATGGCGCACGTTAGCCCCTGGCTTGTCTACTCGCAGAGCCGCCGGATCTCGGGCGGGATCGGCACCGCACGGATGCCTCCGCCCTCGCGCTTCGCCGCGAAGATGCGCACCTCCTCGCATTCGAGGATCAGGTCCTCGCCACGTGTCACCCGGTAGGCCTGCACGAAGCTCTTGTCGCGCCACTCGGGAATCGAGACCGCGATCTGCAAGGTGTCGCCGTAGCTCGCGCTCTTGACGAAGCGCGTGTGCGTGTCGACCAGGGGCGTGCCGATGACACCGAGGGTCTTGGTGGTCTCTTCCCAGCGCGGCACGCCGCGCTCGGCGAAGAAGTGGCGCGAGGCGGCGTCGATCCAGCGGAAGAAATTCGGAAACCAGACGATGCCGGCGGGGTCGCAGTCGCCGAATTCGACGCGGACGGAATAGTTGACTTCAATGTTCATATCAATGACTGTGCATGTCTGCGGCCGGCGCAGCCGGGCCCGTTGGTGAAACACCGCGGAACCGGCTGTGCCGGGCCGCTGGTGTTGCCCCCGGCAGGGGGTGGGCGGCTACACGAAGTGAGCCAACCTGGGGGCGAGCTCATCTCACCCCATTTTCGTTGGGAGCCACAGGGCGATGATCGGGAACGCGATCAGGATCACCAGGCGCAGGATGTCGGTCAGGATGAAAGGCAGCACGCCCTTGAAGATGGTCGTGAAGCTCACGTCCTTCACCACGCTCTTGATGACGAAGACGTTCATGCCCACCGGCGGATGGATCAGCCCGAGCTCGACCGTCATCACGATGATGACCCCGAACCAGATCGGGTCGAAGCCCAGGTGCACGATCACCGGAAAGATGATCGGCACCGTGAGGATGATCATCGCCATGGCGTCCATCAGGCAGCCGAGCACCAGGTACATCAGCATGATCAGCGCCAGCACGCCGTAGCGGCCGATGCCCAGGCTGGTGAGGAACTCGGTGAGCTTCTGCGGGCTCTGCGTGATGGTCAGGAAATAGCCGAACAGCAGCGCGCCGATCAGCACGGTGAAGACCGCCGCGGCGGTGCGCGTGGCCGACAGCAGCGCCTCGCGGATCTTCGGGCCGTCGAGCTTGCGCCGCAGCAGGCCGAGGATGAAGGCGCCGCTGGCGCCCACGCCGCCGGCCTCGGTGGGGGTGAAGAAGCCGCCGTAGAGGCCGCCGATGACGAAGACGAACAGCACCAGCGGCGCCCAGACGTTCTTGAGATCGGCCAGGCGCTCGTTCCAGGGCTTGAGTTCGCCGCCGGGCAGCCAGTCGGGGCGCACGCGCACGATGATCGCGATCGTCAGCACGTACATCACCATCGCGAGGATGCCGGGGATGATGCCGGCCATGAAGAGCTTGCCGATGTCCTGCTGCGTCAGGATGGCGTAGACCGCGAGCACGGTCGACGGCGGCAGGATCGCTCCCAGCGTGCCGCCGGCCGCGATCACGCCGGTCGAGAACGACTGCGGGTAGTTGAAGCGCCGCATCTCCGGATAGGCCACGGCCGAGAAGGTCGCGGCGGTGGCGACCGAAGAGCCGCAGATGGCCGCGAAGCCGCCGCAGGCCAGCACGGTGGCCACGCCCAGGCCGCCCCGCAGGTGGCCGATCATCGAGTTGGCGGCCTTGAACAGTTCGCGGCTGACGCCCGACACCGAGACCAGTGCGCCCATCAGCATGAACATCGGGATCACGCCGAAGGTGTAGTCGGTGACGGTGCGCATCGAGGTCTGGCCGACCAGCTTGAGCGCCGGGCCGGGGCCGACGATCCAGGCGTAGCCGGTGACGCCGACCAGGCCCATCGCCATGCCGACCGGCACGCGCAGGAGCATCAATGCGAAAAGAACAACAAAGCCAAGAACCGCGATCGCATCCGTGCTCATTCGTCGGCTTTCATTTCAGGCTTCGTCTCTTCGAGCAGTTCGGGATGGAAGATCAGCCGGTAGGTGCGGATCGCGATCAGCAACACCGCCGACACATCGCCCATCCAGGCCACCGCGTAGAAGGGCCAGGTCGGGATGTTCATGTCGTAGGTCAGCACGTTGTCGACGTAGGTCGCGCGCACCTTGTCGAACAGCGTGGCGGTCTGTACAGCGACCACGAACAGCAGCACCAGCGTGGCGAAGACGTCGATCCAGCGCTTCATGCGCGGGCCGGCGGCGGTCCACACCAAGTCGACCGTGATGTGGCCGCCGCGGTAGCTGGTGGCGGCAATGCCCCAGAAGATCAGGATGCCCAGCAGCATCCGGCCGAAGTCGTAGGAATCAGGAATGGAGGTGTTGAAGAACTTGCGCAGCACCACCGCGAGGAAGATGTTGAGCGCGACGATCCCCACGAACATGGCGGCCAGCCATTCGATGGAGTTGATCATCTTGTTGCTCATTGCTCCCCCCCAGGTTGGCTCACTTCGTGTAGCCGCCCACCCCCTGCCGGGGGCAACACCAGCGGCCCGGCGAAGCCGGTTCCGCGGTGTTCCACCGACATGCCGGGCTTCGCCGGCCATGGGGCAACGGTTGCCAGACGCTGAGGCATCAGAGCGCCGACTTGTTCTTCGTCAGGCTGGCCTTCAGCGAATCCATTACCGCCTTCGGGTCCTGCCCCACCTTCTTCACGCCCTCGGCCCACTGCGCCTCGCCGGGCGCCGTGGCCTTGCGCCAGGCGTCCAGCTGCTCGGGCGTGAGCTTGTAGATCTCGTGGCCGGACTGGCCGGCGATCTTGGCGCGGCCTGCGAACTCGAAGTCGGCCCACGGCGCGGCGACCTTCTCGGCCCATTCGCTGGTGCAGTGGTCGTCGATCACCTTCTTCTGCGCCGCCGACATGCTGTCGTACTTGCCCTGGTTCATGGCCCAGACGAAGGGCGTGACGTAGAGCGGCACGTCCATGTGGTAGCTCACCACCTTGTCGATGCCGAACAGGCCGATCGAGCCCCACGGGAAAGTGATCGCGTCGGCCACGCCGCGCTCCAGCATGTCGCGCGATTCGGGGGCCGAGGCCTGCACGTTGGTGCCGCCCAGCGAAGTCACCATCTGGCCGATGGTGCTGGTCGCGGGACGGATCTTCATGCCCTTGATGTCGGTGGGCAGCAGGATCTTCTTGCGCGCATGGAAGGTGCCCGGGTCGTGCACGAAGGCAAAGCAGAACTTCACGTCCTTCATTTCCCTGGCCGCGTAGGGGCGGTACCAGCCGTCGATCGCGGCCGAGCCGCCCTTGCCGTCGGCGAACAGGAAGGGCAGCGAGGCGCCCGCCATGATCGGGAAGCGGCCCGGCTGGTAGCCCGGATTGACGTAGGCGAAGTCGGCGATGCCGTCGCGCGCCATGTCGTAGTGGTCGAAGGCCTTGCCGAGCTGCTCGGAGGGGAACAGCGTCGCCGTGATGGTGCCGTTGGACGCCTTCTTGATGTCGTCCGCCCAGGCCTGCAGCGAAGGGTTCAGCGGATGCTGCGCCGGCACCCAGCTCGACATCTTGAGATTGACCGGCTTGTCCTGCGCCAGCGCCGGCAGGGACGAAAGTGCCAGCACGGCGGCGAGCACGGCGAGGGGCTGGATGCGCGAGTTCTTCATGAAGGTCTCCTGGCTTGATCGGTGGGCGTGGCGCGAAGGCAACCGGTTATGTTTTATAAGAACAGTGGGGGTGCGGCTATCCGCGTTTACCTTGGGGCGGATGCGTCAGTCCGCCTGGATATCGCGGTCCTTGATGAGCTGGCCGAAGACGACGGTCTCCTTGCGCGCGACGGCCTAGAAGGCCTCGGCCGTCATCGGCGTCGCCTCGCCGCCCACTTCTCGGAATCGATTGCGCAGGCCTTCGTTGGCGAGTGCCTTGTTGACGGCCTCGTTGAGCCGCTGGCGCACCTCCGGCGGCGTGGCGGCGGGTGCGAACAGGCCGAACCAGGTGTCGTAGTCCATGTTCTTGTAGCCGCGCTCGGCCAGCGTGGGCACCTCGGGGAAAAGCGGTGAACGCTGGCCGCTGGCGACCGCCAGCATCTTGAGCTTGCCGGCACGCACGTTGGCGAACGAGATGCCCGGATCGAAGAAGAAGTCGATCTGGCTCGCCAGCAGGTCCTGCAGCGCCGGCGCGGCGCCGCGATAGGGAACGTGTACCGCGTAGAGGCCGGCGCTCTGCTTGAACAGCTCGCCCACCAGGTGCGGCGTGCTGCCCGAGCCGGCGGAGCCGAAGGACAGCTTGCCGGGGTTGGCCTTGGCATAACGCACGAACGAATCCACATCGCTGACCGGCAGTCCCGGACGGGTCGTGAGGAACAGTTGGATGCGGCCGGTGGCGGCGACCGGCGCGAGGTCCTTCACGGGATCGAAGGGCATCTTGCGGAACAGGAACGGATTCACCGACTCGATGCCGGTGCTCGTCAGGGCCAGCGTATAGCCGTCGGCGGGCGACTTGGCGACCGCATCGGCCGCCACGTTGCCGTTGGCGCCCGCGCGGCTCTCGACGACGACCGGCTGGCCGAGCGTTTCGGACATCAGCGGTGCCACCGACCGCGCCATGATGTCGGCCACGCCGCCAGGCGGAAAGCCGACCAGGATCTTGACGGGCCGGGTCGGCCAGGCCTGCGCGAGCGCGGCCGCAGGGGCGGCGAGCGCGAGGGCAAGGAGGGCGCAGGCAGGCAGCAGGCGTCGTCGGAAGCGGGGTGTGTGGTCGTGCATGGGAAGTCTCTTCTTTCTTGATTCCTGGAAGGACGCCGCTTCATGCGGCGTCCGCGCGAGTTCAGGTGCGAGGGCTGGCGGTGGATGGCGGCGGCCGCTTCATCCAGCGGATCGGCTGTGCCTTGACGGGGCGCGGCGGCGCACCGTGGCGCACCAGCGCGGCATCGAGCGCATGGCCTCCCTCGTCGGCCAGCGCGGCCTCGCGCGCCGCGGCGATCGCCGTGGCGCGCGCTGAGGGCGAGCCATCGGGCAGCGGTGCCGTCGCCAGGTGGTCGATCACGTGCAGCAGGTTGTTCTTGCCGCGCTCGTTGGTGCTGCCGTAACCCTTGATGAGGCGGCCGCAGAGCGCGATCTCGTGGCCCAGGCGCCAGTCGGTGCGGGTGCCGGCGACCACGGCATCGAGCCAGCGGCCGATCAGCGCCTGCTCCTCGGCGAAGCGGTTGCCGCGCTTGCGCAGCCAGCGCAGCGAGGCCAGCAGGCGCAGCGCGGCCATGCCGAACACCGAATGGCTGCCGACCTTGAGCGGCATCGCCCAGGGCGTCTTGCGGCGCCGGTCCCAGGCGGTCACGCGATGGGCCAGCGAGGCCGGCAGCAGTGCCGCGAACTCGGGCGCACCGGGCTTGAAGTGGTCGTAGACCTTGACGATGTCGCCTTCCGTGGCCTTGACCTCGCCGCGCACGCGCTGCGCCCGGCTGGCGCGGCTCTTGAGCTCGGCCACGCGCACGATGTCGTCGAAGGCCATCCACAGCGCGAGCCAGCGTGCCATCTCGCGCGTGACCGCGAAGCCGTGGGCGCCCGCCGGGTCGGCCGCGCGCTCGGCGGCCAGCACCTGGGCCAGGCGCTGCACGTAGAGCGCGGCGTAGCCGGCGTCCTGGTAGTCGAGCACGCGCGCATGGCCGAGCGCGAGCAGGTCGTGCACCGGCGCGGGAAACTGCGCCGCCACGGCCGGCGGCAGCGGCTGTGGCCGCGCGTCGTCGTTGGCCGTCGTGGCCAACAGGCGCGAGACCAGGGCGGCCTGTTCGCGCGGCGTGTTCACGGTGTCGAAGGCCTTCGCGAAGCCACGCAGGCTGGCGGCGGCCATCCGGCTCGGCTCCTGCGCCGCGTCGCCGCCGCGCACCGCGCGCTCGTAGGCCGTGCGCGGAAAGGGGAACAGTGCGCTGCTCGCGATCGCGCCGAGCATCACGGCGCTGACCACCGTGCCGGCCTCGCGCGCCGTCGCGCCCATGTCGAACACGTGGTGCTCGCGGCTGAACGCCTTCACCACATCGAGCAGGCGAGCGGCGTCCGCGCGGCCGTCGCCGGGCTGCATGCGCTCGGCGGTGGTCAGGGTGCGGGCGGAGGAGGTGATGACGACGGTGCGCTCGGGCGTGCTCATGCCGTTGCCGATCTGGCGCGTGGTCTCGAGCAGCTCGGAGGACACGAGGGCGTCCAGCGCGCCCGGCACCGGGCTCAGGCTGAACACGGGTTGGCGGCCGCCGAGTTCGGCCAGCGGCACCGGGAAGACCTCGACGTAGTAGGTGGTGGCGCCGGTGCGCTGCGCGACCCCGGGGATCGAGGTGCTCTGCGCCGCATAGCCGGCGTTGCGGGCGGTGTCGACCAGCCATTCGGTCAGCACGCCGCCGCCTTCGCCGCCGAGCGCGCAGATCAGCAGGGTGATGGGGCGTTGTTGGTTCGTGTTCATCGTCGTCATGCCGGTTGCAATGCGCGCACGATGGCCCCGCGCAGGCCATGCAGCAGGCGTTCGTGCCGCTTCGGGTTCTGCACCACCTCGGCGCGGTAGAAGCTCGGGCACAGCGTGGCGGCATGCGCGTTGGCGCCGCACAGGCCGCAGCCGACGCAGCCGTCGATCACGACCGCCACCGGGTCGACCTTGAGCGGATCGGGGTTGTCCTTGATCGTCAGCGTCGGGCAGCCCGACAGCCGGATGCAGGCATGGTCGCCGTTGCAGACATCCTCGTCGACGCCGTACTTCACGCGCACCACGCGCTCGCCCCGCTTCAGCAGGCCGGCGATCCAGGGCTTGATGCGGCGTTGCCGCTCGAGCTGGCATTCGCCCTCGGCGATGATCACCTTGAGTCCGTTGAAGTCGCTCGTGAAGGCGTCGTTGAGCGTCTTGCGCATCTTGTCGACGTCGTAGGTGTGGACCGTGCGCAGCCATTGCACGCCCAGGCCCTTCAGCGTGGCTTCGATGGTCTGGTTCTTGTCGACCAGGCTCTGCTGCTTGTCGACCGCACGCTCCTTCATGTCCTCGTCGGGCGTCGAGATGATGTCCTGCGTGCCGGTGGCCGAGGTGTAGCCGTTCTTGAAGATCAGCAGCACCGCGTCGTCGCCGTTGAAGAGCGCGCTCTGCACACCGGTGAGCAAGCCGTTGTGCCAGAAGCCGCCGTCGCCCATGATCGACAACGCGCGCCGCTGCATCATCGGCGACACGCCGGCGCGGCTGGCCAGGCTCATGCCGTAGCCGAGGATCGAGTGCCCCATCGAGAAGGGCTCGAAGGTGCCGAAGGCATGGCAGCCGATGTCGGCCGCGATGTGCACCGGGCCGCTGTCCTGCTGCGCCAGCTTGAGCGCCGCGAACACCGGCCGCTCGGGGCAGCCGATGCAGAAGCTCGGCGGGCGGCTGGGCAGCGGGGCGTCGAGCTTCGTCGCCACGGCGGCGCGGCGGTCGTTGTTGCCGGCCAGCCATGACCTGGCCGAGTCGTGCGCATGGTCGGGCAGGTAGCGCTGCGCGAACTGGGCGAGGCCGCTGGCCAGCACCTCGACGCCGTATTCGCCCGCGGCCGGCAGCATGTCGCAGCCGTGCAGCGGCGTCTGGATGTCGCGCCGGCGCAGCAGGGTCGCGATCTCCTGTTCGATGTACTCGGGTTGCCCTTCTTCCACCACCAGCACCGCGCGTTTGCCGATGCAGAAATCCGCGACCTCGTCGGGCACCAGCGGATAGGCGACGTTGAGCACCAGCAGCGGGATGTCGGTGGCACCGAAGGCGTCGGCCAGGCCGAGCTGCTGCAGGCTGCGCACGAGGGCGTTGTAGAGGCCGCCCTGCACCACGATGCCGAGGTCGGCGTGGGTGCCAGGGATCAGCTCGTTGAGCTTGTGTTCCGCGATGTAGCGGCGGGCGGCCGGTAGCCGCTCCTCGCCCTTGAGCTTCTCGTGCCGGAAGGTGACCGGCGGGTGCGCGAGCCGCATGTAGTCGAAGCCGGCCGGCTCCTCGATCAGCGCCCGGGTCGAGACCGGCGGCGGCAGGTTGTCCTTGCATTCGAAGCTGCCGCGCACGTGGCAGGTGCGGATGCGCAGCTCCATCATGCAGGGCATGTTGGAGGTCTCCGAGAGCCGGAAGCCGTGCTCGACCATGTTCACCATCACCCCGAGGTCGGGCCGCGGGTCGAGCAGGCACATGCTGGACTTGAGCGCGTAGGCGTGCGTGCGCTCCTGGATCACCGAGGCGCCTTCGCCGTAGTCCTCGCCGACCACGATCAGCACGCCGCCCTTGACGCCCGGCGACGACAGGTTGGACAGCGCGTCGGCCGCCACGTTGGTGCCGACGATCGACTTCCAGGTCACGGCGCCGCGCAGCGGATAGTGGATCGAGGCGCCGAGCATCGCCGCCGCCGATGCCTCGTTGGAGCAGGCCTCGACGTGCACGCCGAGCTCGTCCATGTAGGGCTTGGCCTGCACCATGACGTCGAGCAGGTGCGAGACCGGCGCGCCCTGGTAGCCGCCGACGTAGGCCACGCCGGACTGCAGCAGCCCCTTGGTGATCGCGAGGATGCCCTCGCCGTGAAAGGTGTCGCCGGCGCCGAGGCGCAGCGCCTCGATTTCCTTGCTGAATGAGACTTCCAAGAGACGGGTTCCTATTTGCCGGGGGGCGGGGTGATGGCGCCGGGAAAGCGCGCGATGTAGTAGGCGAGGGTGTCGAGGTCGGCGACGGGAATGCCGCTCAGCGCGGCGCCCATGGCTTGCGTCCTTCTTGTGGGGTGGCCCGGGGCCGCCCGAAGTGTGCGGGCGCGTAGCTCCGGCTTCAATAAAATAATCGAACTAAGTAACATGAATGCCATGCATATCGATGCCATCGACCTGAACCTGCTGCGGCTGTTCGACGCGGTCTACCGGGCGCGCAGCGTGAGCCGGGCGGCCGAGTCGCTGGGCCTCACGCAGCCTGCCGCCAGCCACGGCCTGGGCCGGCTGCGCCTGCTGCTGAAAGACGCGCTGTTCACGCGGGCGCCGGGGGGCGTTGCGCCGACGCCGCGCGCCGACCGGCTGGCGGCCGCGGTGCAGTCGGCACTCGGCACGCTGGAGGAAGCGCTCAACGAGCCCGATCGCTTCGAGCCGGCCGCCTCGCGCAAGGTTTTCCGCATCCACATGAGCGACATCGGGGAGGGGCGCTTCCTGCCGCCGCTGATGGCGCGGCTGGGCGACATCGCGCCTGGCGTTCGGCTCGAGACGCAGCCGCTGCAGCCGGCGGACATTGCGCCTGCGCTCGACAACGGCCGCATCGACTTCGCCTTCGGATTCCTGCCGAAGGTCGGCGACACCCAGCGCGCGGCGCTGCTGAAGGATCGGTACATCGTGTTGCTGCGCAAGGGCCATCCGTTCACGCGCGGGCGGCGCAACAGCCAGGCGCTGCTGGAGGCGCTGCAGACCCTCGAGTACGTTGCCGTGCGCACGCATGCCGAGACGCTGCGCATCCTGCAGTTGATGAATCTCGAAGACCGCGTGCGCCTCACGGCGGAGCATTTCATGGTGCTGCCGGCCATCGTGCGGGCGACCGACCTCGCGGTCGTGATGCCGCGCAACATCGCGCGCGGCTTCGCGCAAGAGGGGGGCTACACGCTCGTCGAGCCGGCCTTTCCGCTGCGCGACTTCACCGTGTCGCTGCACTGGAGCAAGCGTTTCGAGGCGGACCCGGCGAACCGGTGGCTGCGGCAGGTGATCCGGGAGTTGTTCGAGGAGCGGTGAGGGGGCCGGGCGGTCACAGCTTCGGTTCGGCCGGCTTGGCGAAAAAGGGGGTGGATTGCCCCAGCCGTGGCTGTCGCATGCGGCGACTTATCGAATTTCGGTGCCGGTTGTGATTCGATGGTCACTGTCGATTGCTATCCGTTGGCACCACCTCGAATTCAAACGCCAGTGGCTGCCAGTCTTCTACCCACACGATCATCGAGTGAGGACCCATCGGATCGCCCGGCGCAGTGACCATTGCTCCATAGATGAAGCCGTCGAGCACGTTGAGCGTCAGGTCGTAGGAAAGAGAGCGGCCGTCTCCTGAACTACCCGCACGGTCCCGAAGAAAAATTTTCCTGGAGGCCTCGGGCCCGGTGATGCGTGCGAGCACTCGTACTTTTCCGCTTTCCTTGTTCATGCGAATAGCGAAACCATAGAGCAGATTGCTCGCCAAAGGCACGACATGAGTCTGTTCGAAACGCAATGGAATGCCCTCGCTGTCCTTGGGCAACTTGCGAAAAACCCCAAATGTTGCCTCTGTCGGGCACGTGCTGTCCTGCACCGGGGCCAAGGCACAAGCCTGCAGCACCGGCGCATTCGCCGCGTCGACTGCCGAGGCGGAAGCAGGCACTTGTGAGACTTGCGCCAACGACGCAGTCGCGGCAATGCAGGACCCGACGCACAACGCAATAGCAGTTCGAAAGTTCTTCATTGCTCGCAGTAAGTTGTAAATTGCTAGTCTTTGGCATTCTGACGAGCCAGAGTATCAATAATCTTCACCATTGATTCGAAGGTTGCCTCTTGCGCGGCTCGAGCAGCTTCAAATCGTTTCGGGTCTGGCACCCAGCCGCCTTCGGAGATCGGCCCAGCCCTCTTTTGCACTTTTGCATATGCGCCGCCTATTGGGAAAAAGAACTCCAGCTGGTAAAACAGCCAGCCTCGGTCTTCTGGGTATTTCTGCGCGAAATGGGCCATCTGTTGTTGCCCTGCAATATTTGCCGCCAATTCGCCTTCGTCATCGCTTTTATTTCTGTAGAATCTCGCGATGGTGCGATGAGCCTCTACCAGGCGCATCTGCCATTGGATATTTGTCGGATCCAATTCGGTCAGTCTGGTTCTTATTTTAAGTGCGTCACGGTAATAACCCAATTCGCGGCCCTCGTCCTCCATATGGGCCGCATCCATGTATGCCGTCGCCAAATCGCTCTGCCACTGGGCGTTCGATGGGTCTAGTTTCGCTAGATCCTCATGGAGCCCTCGACCATCGGTGTAGGCGGCGCGTGCGGCATTGATTTTACCCAAAGGAATAAGCTGTGCCCCAATCTCATCGAACGTCATAGCCAACTCGCGCGTCCATAGCGTGTTCGTCTCGTCTTCTTCAAATAGCCTTTTGCGTATTGCCAGTTCTTCGTGATACTCCGTTGGAAGTCTGCCGTCCATGGACTGCACTGCAGCGCCAATTTTTCCATATATCGTGGCAAGATCGCGCTGCCAATCAATGTTGGTCGGATCTCGTTTTGCAAGGCGTCGATGTATGTCAAGTGCGGGTTGATAGTACGCCCTGATTTTTTCCTTCCCGACGTGACCAGGCTTGGTTTTGCTTAAATTGAGCGCCAGCGCTCGTTGCCACTCATCGTTGTCGGGATCAGATTCCACGAGACGCCGATGCATAATCCGCGCGGCTTCGTAGTAGCGCCTTGCGGCATCACGAAACTTCCAGAGATGTGACTCACTATCTCTCATGGACGTTTTTTCGAAGGCATCGACAGCTGCCATCAAGCGGCTGGTATGAGGATGCGCCTTTGAATTATTCCGAGCCAGCTCGCGAGCATCTTGATAACCCGCGTCGTAAGGATAGTTTTGGCGGGACTGCAGGATGTTCAAGTCTCCCATCTTGTCAAGTGCCACTGCCAGCGCATGCAGCGCTTGGTTGCTGCGAGGAAGCTGCCCCGCGGCCGCTTCAGCCATTGTTAATTCAGCGCCTGTGCTCGCGAACGCTTCTTTGACCTGGAGGGCTTGAATATCTCCGAGATTGCTGGTTTGAGCACCTGCCACCTTTCCTGCGCAGAGAAAGCCAATTTGCATTAAGACGATGAAGAAGCGCTTTAATTTAATTTTTCTCATTTTTATTTGGCGGGCACGCAGATGAAAAGGGCAGTTAGGTCACAAATGGCTTTGACCGGCTGAAGCCGGTTCGCCATCGTATTAGACAAGAGCGCTGGAAGCCATCAGAAAGGGGCAAAGATGCGCCGAACGAAGCCTGCGGGCGGCGCAGCCAGTCGCAAGTCGTCCTGTCGCCGGAAGGGTCAGGTTTCGCCACGCGGAGGTGAAGTGACTCGAGCCTCACGCCACAAGCGAACAAGCTCGGCGGGATCGGGTGAGGTTTCATAGCGTGCGACACCTTCTGGGAAAACAAACCAGGGGAGAGCGCTGCGTACGAACTGGTGGGCAATGGGTGTGAAGTCTTTGGCCAGCTGTAGCGTGCCTGGCCGGAGAATCGCTAGCTTTGGCCGATTGACAGGCTCAGACCACAGGCGAACTTCACAAGCCGGACACACCTTGTTCTTTCGTTCTCGCCCGTCACCGGCGACTGATGAAACCAATAGAGGCGTGCCTTCCAGCAATTCAAGTGATTCGCGATAGACCCACATGGAAAGAAGCAGTGCACCTCCTGAGCGGCGCTGGCAGTCCGTGCAATGGCAAGCATAGAACGTGAGTGGCTCGGCGGTCAGTTGGAACTTGATCTGGCCGCACAGACAGCTGCCTAGGTAAGGTGGCGACATGGCGACCCGGTCTATGTGTGAAACCAAGTCGTTCTATGCGGCGCGCCGACGCCGCGTATCACGCCTCTCGCCTGGGGAACAGGCTCGCATGCGGCTGGACCAAGCCCTTGATGCATCTGCGTTTTCCCTCCATGGGCATTCAGCCGATGACGCCAGTGGCAGTGACGCGAAAACCGGCGCTCCTTGGGCGTGCGGCACCGCTTGGCCATGAGGCGCGACTCTGTCACAAGCCGCGTTCCGGGTCGGCCATGGCCGACTGTAGCCGGTCACGGCCCGGAAGGCTTCAAGGAAAACGGAGGGCCCTTTGACCCACTTGCCGGTCGGACCGCATTCTTGCGCATGAAAACACTGTACTTGTCTTCCACGTATTGGCCGAACGGGCCACACCGTTCGTAACCGCAGCTAGCGTAAAGCGCTATTGCCTCAGGTTGGAGATTGCCGGTTTCGAGCACAAACTCCGGACAGCCGTAGCCTCTTGCCTGCTCTTCTAGAAAGCCGAGAAGAGCCCTTGCGATACCATTGCCTCGCCGGTGTGGGCTCGTGTAAAAGCGCTTCAACTCACCATAGGCAGTTTCGAGAACGATGGCACCGCAAGCAACAGCTTGACCGTCATCATCTCGTGCAACAGCAAAAACCACGTTCGATTTTTCGAGCATGGCGATATCGATTCCATGATGGCTGTCGGCAGGATAGAGGGGCTTTTGGAAGGCATCCAAATTCTCGATGAGTTGCAGCACTTCGGGTTGCCTCGGAGGCTCGAGAGAAATTTTCATGAGTCTTGCTCATGCACCCCAGGGGGCGCCAGGCTTTTTCGATGCCGAAACCACGTATCTGTCCAAATGGGGCGATAGATGGAGGTCTGCCGCTCTTGGCTGGATTCTGTGGTCCAAGCGAGGCTGCGACGACCTCATGCACCGTCGACCATCGGGGCATGACAGGCGACGCACAGTTTGTTCCCGTCCGGGTCGCGAAAGTACGCGCCGTAGTAGTTGTCATGGTATTGGGGGCGCAGGCTTGGCGGGCCCTCACAGGTGCCGCCATTCTCCAACGCAATTTGGTATGACGATCGGACGGCCTCCCTGGAGGCCGCGGCGCGCTTCATGTTAAAACCAAAACCGACCTCCCTGTGTTCGCATGCGGCAAGGGACAGTGGTCATGACGTAGTAGAAGTTGTCCCCAGCCAGAATGAGTGCCGCAGATTTCCTCCTCGCTCCAGAAGTCCAGAAGTTGCTGAAGGTCGTTTTCGCAGCGCCGAMCCGTAGGTTTTCCGTCGCAGAGCTCGCCAAGAAGGCCAAGTTGGATGCAGACGATGTTGAGCGGACACAGGAGCATCTCATCAAGAGCGGCATCCTGACCAGGCACAAGTCGGAGGCCGACGAACCTGGGACGGTCGAGGCGAACATGTCGTTCGTTTTCTACAACGAGCTTCGGTCTATCGCTCTCAAGTCGTTCGCTGCCGCGGAACCCCTCCGTACGATGCTGCGTTCAAAGTTCAAGGATTCTGTTCTGCGTGCCTACATCCTCGGAGAAGGCAAGGAGGCCACGATTGAACTGCTTGTGGTGCACGGCCAGCAGGTCCCTGATGAAGTGGCAATGTCTGCGGCTTGCCGGAAGGTCTCGGCAGCTATTGGCCGGCACCTCCAGGTCCACGTCATTTCCAGCAAGCGTCACGCCGCCCTCGCCATGGGCGACGACCTTGGCCGGAAGCTGGCTGCTCCCACTGCGTTCGAAATCATTGCAGAAGGTGAAACCAAGGCGAGGCGTGGCGTTGAGCGCGGAGGCTTCCTGCAGAGTGCCAAAGAGAAGCTGGTGGCCCTGGCCAGGTAGCAACGGTCTCACGGGGCGGCGTTCGCGCCAGCGACCCGAACGGGCCCGGAGTGGAAGTTCGTGACGTCTGAAAGCCGGCGCTCAGGCGGGTGGATCTCGCGCTCTGCGCCGCCTTGCAGATCGGTTCGCTCAAGCCTATAAAGGTCCGTCAACATTGCCTGAGGAGGCTGTATGCCTGATGACCTGAGCAATTTCCAGCCACTGGATCCAGGTCGGATCCTTGAGGAAGATTCCCTAGAGTTGCAGTACTGGTGCAAGGAGCTTCGATGCACTGAGGCGAAGCTGCGGGATACCATTTCCAAGGTCGGCAATCACGTGGCCGCGGTGCGCGAACATCTCGCGTCGCGCGATTGATGTTGCCGACGGAACCAGCCGGGCTGGCACGCCATAGGAGGGTGGCGCTGTTGACTTGTGCCGACGTTCAGCGCCATGAGGACCTGATGAGAGGATTCCGACTCGCCGGATGAGATGCAGCCCTCCCGTCAAGCATGAGGAGTGCATTCCTTTGGGCGCGTCAATCAGAATCGGCGGTTGTAGGAAAACATCAGGCCGGCCGTGCCCAGCAACGAGACCTGCAGCGCGTCCTTGGGCGTCAATCGGTATCCGAGGGCCGGCACGACGATAGGCGAGTACCCATTGTGATTGAACGGAACCTTGTCTTCGTAGGGTTCCACATAGCCGTACATGAGGCCGCCCACCAGCTTGGCATAGAGTCTCGGCACATCGAACAGGTTGTTCCACACATAGCCGACATAGACGGTGCCCGACTTCTGCCCAAAGGAATTGCTGAAATAGGCGCCGCCCCACAACCAGCCGTCGGCGCGCTGGTGCTCCAGTCCGATCAGCCATACAGGCTTGTGCTTCGGGTCGCTGCTGAAGTGGTACGCATAGGGCGAAAGAGTGAGTTCCCATGCGGAATCGGTCGGGGTCGGGTTCGCTTCTTCTGCGCGGATGGCCTGCGAGTCCAACAGGCCTAGGAGGCAAATTGCAAGGCTCGCTGCGCGAGCGGTCGGTGAACATGTCATCAGAATCTTTTCGTTGAGTGTTGTTCTCGGGACACGATGGCAGCCGGTCAAGTACGAAGAGGTATACCTGCACGCCTAGGACTCGGTGGGCCACGTACGTCCGGCGTCCTCACTCGTCGCTGGACGAGCGCACACCCGAGGAGTTCTACTTCGCCGCGCTGCCGGCGATCCGACAGGCCGCATGAGCGGTGAATCCGAGTCGCCCACCGCGTCGGTCGTGCGTTCATCGCAAAGTGCCGCCCGCCCGCCGCCGTGGACAACTCTCGCGCCGATGTCAAACCCGCAGGGCTCCACTTATCGAAGCCGGTTCGGGGTTCAGACAACCGGGGCCATCTCTCTACGGATTGTTGACGCATCTGAAGTTGGCGTGCACGCGCTTCGGTGTGGTTCAGGTGGCGTTGTTGCGAGGGCGCCGCGAACGGCTCGCGATGACACGTCGAAATTGCTTCCAAGATGAGCTCCGGTAAGAGGATGGAGACCCAGTCTGCGCCGGCGACGGGCATGACGGGTCGCACTGGCCTCCCTTCTTCGGGTAGGGGCCAAAGCGGACTTCAGGGCCTCGTCGTGCCCATCCCATCGGACAACGCCAGGACATACGAAACATATACATTTCATATATACTTCGTTTACGTTTTGTATAGAGGTCACTGATGGGTATCGTAAAGATTTCGGACCTGATGCACGAGAACTTGCGAGTGGCGGGGAACGCCCTTAGCAGGTCTATCAATGCACAGGCAGAGCATTGGATGCGAGTCGGCATGATGACCGAGATGCACCCGGAGCTGGACCACCGAGAAATTTGCCAACTGTTGATACGGGCTGAACTCGCGGGGGGCCTGGACATCGCCGGGGCTGTCACAGCCCAACGTGGCAAGCCGCGCGCATCTTCCACTGGAAAACACTAGTGGCTCGCGGCACTTCCATCAAGTCCGCCGAGGACATCAGGATGGCGCGGCGGGCCGGCGGGCTTGCCGCAGAGGTTCTCAGCATGGTCGAGCCCTACGTGGTGCCGGGGGTGAGCACGGAGACGCTCGACCGAATCTGCCACGACCACATCGTGAATATCCAGGGCGCCATTCCAGCCAACGTGGGGTATCTCGGGTATCCGAAGACCATCCTCACCTCCGTCAACCAGGTGGTTTGTCACGGCATCCCCTCGTCCGACAAGATTCTGAAGAAGGGCGACATCATCAACATCGATGTCGCCGTCATCAAGGATGGCTGGTTCGGCGACACCAGCCGCATGTACTTCGTCGGAACCCCCAGTGTGGTGGCTCGGCGCCTGGTGGAGACGACGTACGAAGCCATGCGGGCTGGAATCCGGCAGGTCAAGCCTGGAGCGACTCTCGGCGATATTGGCCACGCCATTCAGTCGGTCGCTCACCGGGAACACTTCAGCGTGGTGCGCGAATACTGCGGGCACGGGATTGGTCAGGTCTACCACGAAGAACTGCAGGTGCTGCACTACGGGCGGCGCGGGGAAGGGCTCAAGTTGGAACCAGGGATGGTTTTCACCATCGAGCCGATGCTCAACGCAGGCAAACGCGAAACCAGGCAACTGGCCGACGGGTGGACAGTCGTGACAAAGGACAGGTCTCTGTCCGCCCAGTGGGAACACATGGTTGCTGTGACACCCGAGGGATATGAAGTGCTGACGGCTTGGCCAGGAGGAACAGGTGCCTACTCGCCGATTTGACGCCCGGCTCGAGCGAGGCTTGGCCTTGGACAACTGCATCGATGCGGACGGGTAGCTGATGGTTTCAGGCCTTGGATTGAACTTGCACTGCGATCTTCGATCCTCTATGCACGAAACGAAAATCGACGCTTGATCCGCCACAATCTCCGTTCTTCCCCTGAGCACCCATGAAACCCAAGACTTTCTCCATCCTCCCGGTCGTCCTCGCAATCGCTGCAGGCGCCCTGGTTCCCAGTTCGATGTCCTTCGCAGCCTCCCACGCCGCCAAGCGTGCAACCCATGCGAAGCCCGCGGCCGCGGCGCCTGCCCCGGCGCCAGTCGCTGGACAGACCGCTGTCGCCGGCGGCGCGCCAGCCATCCCCGCCAAGGCATGGCTGCTGATGGACTTCGACTCCGGCGAGGTGCTCGCCTCGGCCAACCCCGACGAACCGCTGCCGCCAGCCTCGCTGACCAAGATGATGACCAGTTTCCTGGTCGAACAGGCCCTCCGCTCAGGCAAGCTCAAGAAAGACGACCTTGTGACGGTCAGTCAGAACGCCTGGTGCCGTGGCTCGAGCACCGAGTCATGCATGTACCTGCCGCTGAACAGCCAGGCCACGGTGATCGACATCCTGCGCGGCATCATCATCCAGTCGGGCAACGACGCGTCCAAGGCGATCGCCGAGCATATGGCCGGCTCCGAAGAGGGCTTCGCCAAGCTCATGAATGCCGAAGCCCAGCGCCTCGGGATGACGCACACGCATTTCATGAACGCGACGGGCCTGCCCGACCCGGAGCACAAGGCATCCGCGCGCGACCTCGCGATCCTGGCGCGTGCGATCATCCGCGACAGCGCCGACTACTACCCGATCTACGCGGAACGCGAGTTCAAGTACAACAATATCAAGCAGGGAAATCGCAATGCCCTGCTCTACACCGATCCCACGGTTGACGGACTGAAGACCGGGCACACCCAGGACGCGGGCTACTGCCTCGTCACTTCGTCCAAGCGCAACGGGATGCGCCTCATCACGGTGATCCTCAACACCAACAGCGCGCAGGCGCGTGCCGACGAGACGCGCACGCTGCTCGGGTGGGGCTTCAGCAACTTCGAGAAGGCCACCCCCATTCAGCCGAACACGGTCGTGACGAAGGCCAAGGTCAGCTTTGGCAAGGTCGACACGGTCGACGCGGCTCTGGGCTCGCCATGGACGGTGACGGTGCCGCGCGGCCAGCAAGTGAGCACCAATGTGCAGATCAAGCCGGACCTGCAGGCGCCGGTGGCCAAGGGTGCGGTGATCGGCAAGGTGATCGCGGAATCCAACGGCAAGCCGGTGGGAGAAACGCCGCTGATCGCGCAGGCCGATGTGGAACGCGCGGGGTTCATGCTGCGCACATGGCAGCACGCGGCCAAGTTGTTTGGCAAATGAACGACGGCAACTGGATGCTTTGACCTGAGCATCGTTGCTGGACCATTTGGCCAAGCAATGCTGTGTCCCGCGCCCGCGTACGCCAGGTGCTCCACGCGGTGGCGGAAGCCCTGCTGCTTGAAGCGCTCTACAGCGAACTCCGTCAGTTCGGTCGATGGCCAAAGTTCGGAGCCTGTTTGAGTTGCCACCTCGTATTCGTCTTCGGTACCCTCAAGGCTGGATTCCCCAACAGCGATGTGAATTCAGGTGTCCGCGTCCCTGGCACCTTCGTCACCGAGGACCGCTACCCCTTTTATCTCGTCGGTGAGCGCCATTCCCCTTGGGTTCTCAATCACCCGGGACAAGGGCTTCAGGTGGCAGGTCAGCTATTCGAAGTGACCGACGCGGGTCTTGAAAAGATGGATGCTCTGGAGCGTGTCGGCGAACCCGCTGGCTACGAGCGTGTTCGCATCAGGGTGCGGGAGGCCGGCTTGACCTCGACCCGCACTGTCGAGGCGTTCGTGTACTTGAAGGATCCGACGCTGTTTTGCCTTAGTGAAGCTCGCGTCGGGCCTCTCGGCGAATACACGACGGCCCATGCTGCCCTCTACCTGAAAAGGTGAAGAGGACGCGGATGTTTGCTGTTGATCGCGTTCAATGTTGACGCATGCATCCTGCGTAGGCAAGCCGTTGCCTAAAGGCCAATGGTCAGCTTCGCGATGGGCACCTTTTCACCGATGCCAAACCTCAGCGTGTCGGGAGGCATGTCTTTCGGGCTGGTGAAAGTTCGGAACATCCTGTCCCATATCGAGAGCAACACGCCGAAGTTGCTTCCATGGTGCGATGGGTTGTCGCTGTGGTGGATGTGATGGCTTTGCGGTGTGACCAGAATCCAGTCGACGCCGCGATCCGGTCTCTGGGCAAGGCCGTCAAGGCTCTCAAGGTGCAAGACGCCCGTTGAAGGAGTCTCACGATGGAGGCGGGGCGGCTCACGTCGAGCCGGCCCTTCCTCTGCGCGACTTCACCGTGTCGCTGCACTGGAGCAAGCGTTTCGAGGCGACCCGGCGAACCGGCTGCTGCGGCAGGCGATCAAGGATCTGTTCACCGAGCGCTGAAAAAGCGGCACGCGTCCGCGTGCGACCGGCCTACTGCGAGACCTGCAGCCACCCGGTCGGGCAGGCCTGGACATCGGGGAAGAACCCCTCCGGGTTCTGGCAGTACAGGTAGACGGGCCACGTGCCCGCGTAGCCGACCGCGTTCACCGTCACGGGAAATGGCACGCCGACGAACACGAAACCGCGCCTGGCAACGAACGCGTGCCGCGCGGGAAATGCGCCGAATCCACCGAATCCATGGAACGGGTGGAGTCCAGGATTGCCGTGGAAGCCTCCACCGTGATGCTGAAAACCTCCGCCATGGCCGTTGCCACCCTGCATTCCGTTGAAGGCGAGGCTGGGGGTGGGGGCGCCGGACACGGCGGCGATCAGGAAGGCCAAAGCCAGCAGTTTCTTCATGAAGAACTCCAGCAGTGAGGGGTGGCCTGGTTGGACCCTGGGTTCACGGGCGGAGTTCGCTGTTCGCCGGGCCTTCGCAGCGCCACAATGAGGCCCGGCCCCAAGGGTTTTCCCGGGCGTCACATACCGGCGCCCACATAAGAGATATGGCGGCGACCGTATGCATGCAGCGCCGCAAAGC
Source organism: Variovorax sp. P1_G12 (assembly GCF_056405555.1). Taxonomy (NCBI): domain Bacteria; kingdom Pseudomonadati; phylum Pseudomonadota; class Betaproteobacteria; order Burkholderiales; family Comamonadaceae; genus Variovorax; species Variovorax sp. P1_G12. Next base: position 92,235 of record NZ_JBFUBW010000019.1, read on the forward strand.
ACTAACTTCCAGTTGGCCCGATTCTTGATCGTTCCAGAGCGTTGACTAAGACACCCACGAGACCCGCATGACCCCGAGCACCCAACCCATCCGCTTCTTCCACCGCGGCCGGATCGTCGACGTCGGCGGCGTGCATCCGACCCGCTCGGTGCTCGACTGGCTGCGCGAGGATGCCCGCTGCACCGGCACCAAGGAAGGCTGCAACGAGGGCGATTGCGGTGCCTGCACCGTGGTCATCGGCGAGCTGGCCCAGCCCGGCGACAAAGAGGCGGTGGGCGGCCTGCGGCTGCAGACGGTCAACGCCTGCATCCAGTTCCTGCCGACGCTGCACGGCAAGGCGCTGTTCACGGTCGAGGACCTGAAGGCGCAGTGCAGCCACGGCAGGGATCCGGCCCAGCACGACAAGCATCCGGTGCAGCGCCTGCACCCCGTGCAACAGGCGATGGTCGACTGCCATGGCTCGCAGTGCGGCTTCTGCACCCCCGGCTTCGTGATGTCGCTGTGGTCGACCTACGAGCATCACCAGGAAGGCGGCAGCCGGCCGACCCGCCAGCAACTGGCCGACGAGCTGTCGGGCAACCTGTGCCGCTGCACCGGCTACCGGCCGATCCTCGATGCCGGCCAGCGCATGTTCGACCTGCCCGGCGTGCGGCTCGACACCGCGCCCGTGGTCGAGGCCCTGTCCACCCTGAAGCGCGACAGCACCTTCGACTACGCCGCGCCCCTGGGCCAGCGGCTGGACCATTTCCACGCACCGACCACGCTGGCCGAACTCGCCGCCCTGCGCGAAGCCAAGCCGGGCGCGCAGTTGCTCGCCGGTTCGACCGACGTCGGCCTGTGGGTCAACAAGCAGTTCCGCGATCTCGGCGACATCATCTCGGTGGGCGACGTGGCCGAACTGAAGGTGGTCGAGGAGCGCGCAGACGCCCTCTACATCGGTGCCGGCGCCTCGCTCGAGAGCGCCTTCCGCGCGCTGGCGCAGCGCGCGCCGAGCCTGACCGACGTCTGGCTTCGCTTCGCCTCGCCCCCCATCCGCAATGCGGGAACCATGGGCGGCAACGTCGCCAACGGCTCGCCGATCGGCGATTCGCCGCCGGTGCTGATGGCGCTGGATGCCGAAATCGAGCTGCGCCGCGGCGAGCATGTGCGCCGCATGCCGCTGACGGATTTCTACGTCGACTACATGAAGAACCGGCTCGAGCCCGGCGAGTTCGTGCAGGGGATGTCGGTGCCTCTCGCGGCGCTCCGGCGGCAGGTCAGGGCCTACAAGATCAGCAAGCGCTTCGACTGCGACATCTCGGCCTTGTGCGGCGGCTTCTCGATCGCGCTCGATGGCGATGTGGTCAAGGAAGTGCGCCTCGCCTTCGGCGGCATGGCCGCCACGGTCAAGCGCGCCGCGCGGGCCGAGGCCGCGCTGACGGGCAAGCCCTGGACCCAGGCCAGCGTCAACGCCGCGAAGCTCGCGCTGGCGCAGGACTTCAAGCCGCTGACCGACATGCGGGCCAGCGCCGACTACCGCCTGCAGGTGGCGCAGAACCTGCTGCAGCGCCTGTGGCTGGAAACGCGCACCACCGACCCGCTGCCGGTGGAAGCCACCAGCGTCTGGAGCGTGATGCCCCATGCCGCCCTCGACGCCGTGCAAGGAGCCTGACATGAACAAACCCCTCGACCCCAGCCTGCTCCAGCCCGCGGAAGCCTTCGCGGACTACCTCACGAACGCGGCCGCCCGCATCGACGAGCGCGCCGAGGCCAAGGCGCACGGCGACGGTGCGCGCGTGGGCATCAGCCGTCCGCACGAGTCGGCGCAGCTGCACGTGGCCGGCGAGGCGACCTACATCGACGACATCCCGGAACTCGCGGGCACGCTGCACTGCGCGCTGGGCCTCTCGCCCGCAGCCCACGGCCGCCTGAAGGACATGAAGCTCGACGCCATCCGTGCGATGCCGGGCGTGGTGGCGGTGCTCACGGCGGCCGACATTCCGGGCAGCAACGACTGCGGCTCGATCGTCCATGACGACCCGATCCTCTGCAGCGGCGACATCCGCTACCTGGGCCAGCCGGTGTTCGCGGTGATCGCCGAGACGCGCGACGCCGCACGCCGCGCCGCGGCCCGCGCCGGCGACGCGCTCGAGATCGACGCCGAGCCGCCGGTGCTGACGCCGCAGGACGCGCACGCCAGGGGCCAGTACGTGGTGCCGCCGATGCACCTGGTGCGCAGCACGAACGAGGGCGGCGCGCAGGCCGCGATCGCGAAGGCGCCGCACCGGCTCAAGGCCGAGCTCGACGTCGGCGGCCAGGAGCAGTTCTACCTCGAAGGCCAGATCAGCTACGCGATCCCGAAGGAGGGCGGCACGATGCACGTGTACTGCTCGACCCAGCATCCGAGCGAGATGCAGCACCTGGTCGCGCACGCGCTGCACCTGCACGCCAACGAGGTTCAGGTCGAGTGCCGGCGCATGGGCGGCGGCTTCGGCGGCAAGGAGTCGCAGTCGGCGCTGTTCGCCTGCGTGGCGGCGGTGGCGGCCAACAAGCTCAGGCGTCCGGTCAAGCTGCGGCTGGACCGCGACGACGACTTCATGATCACCGGCCGGCGCCACTGCTTCTGGTACGAGTACGAGGTCGGCTACGACGACGAGGGCCGCATCCTCGGCGCCGAGATCACGATGGTGTCGCGCGCCGGCCACTCGGCCGACCTGTCGGGCCCGGTGATGACCCGCGCGCTGTGCCACTTCGACAACGCCTACTGGCTGCCCGACGTCGCGATGCACGGCTACTCGGGCAAGACCAACACCCAGAGCAACACCGCCTTTCGCGGCTTCGGCGGCCCGCAGGGCGCGATCGCGATCGAGAACATCCTCGACAGCGTGGCGCGCGAACTGGGCCGCGACCCGCTCGACGTGCGGCGCATCAATTTCTACGGCAAGGGCGAGCGCGACGTCACGCCCTACGGCCAGCGGGTCAGCGACAACATCATTCACGAGCTTGTGGCCGATCTCGAAGCCACCAGCGGCTACCGCGCACGGCGCGAGGAGATCGCGGCCTTCAATGCGAAGAGCCCGGTGCTCAAGCGCGGCATCGCGCTGGCGCCGCTCAAGTTCGGCATCTCGTTCAACGTCAAGCACTTCAACCAGGCCGGCGCGCTGGTCCATGTCTACACCGACGGCTCGATCCTCGTGAACCACGGCGGCACCGAGATGGGTCAGGGCCTCAACACCAAGGTGGCACAGGTGGTCGCGCACGAACTCGGCGTCAGCTTCGAGAGCGTGCGGGTCACGGCGACCGACACGCAGAAGGTCGCCAACACCTCGGCGACCGCCGCGTCGACCGGCGCCGACCTCAACGGCAAGGCCGCGCAGGACGCGGCACGCCAGATCCGCGAGCGGCTGGCCGCCTGCGCCGCGGCGCGCCACGGCGGCGAGGCCGGCGCGGTGCGTTTCGCCAACGACAAGGTCGAAGTCAACGGCCGCACGCTGCCCTTCGCCACGGTGATCGGCGAGGCCTACCTCGACCGCGTGCAGCTCTGGTCCGACGGCTTCTATGCGACGCCGGGCCTCTCCTGGGACAAGGACCGGATGTTCGGCCGCCCGTTCTACTACTTCGCCTACGGCGCGGCGGTGAGCGAGGTGATCGTCGACACGCTGACCGGCGAATGGAAGCTGCTGCGCGCCGACATCCTGCACGACGCCGGCAAGTCGCTGAATCCGGCCGTCGACATCGGCCAGGTCGAGGGCGCCTTCATCCAGGGCATGGGCTGGCTCACGACCGAGGAACTGGTCTGGCACCCGAAGACCGGCCTCCTGACCACCCATGCGCCCAGCACCTACAAGATCCCGACCGCCAACGACTGCCCGCCGGTGTTCAACGTGCGGCTGTTCGAAGGCCAGAACTTCGAGGACTCGATCCACCGCAGCAAGGCGGTCGGCGAGCCGCCGCTCCTGCTGCCGTTCTCGGTCTTCTTCGCGATCCGCGACGCGGTGTCGGCGGTGGGCGGCCACCGGGCCGATCCGCCGCTGCGCGCGCCGGCCACCAGCGAGGCGATCCTGAAGGCGATCACCGCGGTGCAGCAGGCCGCCGCCTGAGGGCCTTTCCATGTGAATGCAGCGCTGTATAACTGCCCGCACATTCCAGACCACGGCGGGCAGACATGAGAGACCAAGCGCTTCTCGACAAGATCGATCTTCATCTCATCCGGGTTCTACACACCGTGCTGACCGACCGCAGCGTCTCGCGTGCCGCCATCCGATTGGGGATGTACCAGCCCGCCGTCTCCGCCGCCCTCAAACGGCTGCGCGAGCTCTCGGGCGACCCGCTGCTGGTGCGCTCGGGCTCGGGCATGGTGCCGACCGATGCCGGACTGCGCATGATCGAGCCCGCTGCGGCGATCCTGCGCTCGGCCGAGGTGCTGTTCAGCGACGCCCGCGGCTTCGATCCGCAGACCGCGGCCACCACCTTCCGCATCGCCGCCAGCGACTACATGGACCCGCTGTTCCTGCCGATGCTGGTGGCGCAGATCAAGAGCCAGGCGCCGCTGTGCCACATCGAGATCCATCCGCTGTCGTCCGACTCGGACTATCACTCGCACCTGTCGCTCGGGCAGGTCGACCTGGTGATCGGCAACTGGCTCAAGCCGCCGGAGGACCTGCACATGGCGCGCCTGTTCGGCGACGACATCGTTTCGATGGTCAACAAGGACCATCCGGCGGTGCGCCGCGGCTGGGACCTGGAGAGCTGGCTCGCGGCCGAGCACATCGCGCCGACGCCCACGCACCCGGGGGCGCGCGGGATCATCGACCAGATGCTCGACGAGATGGGGCGGCAGCGCAACATCATGGCGCGCTGCGCCCATTTCGGGCTGATTCCGGACATGGTGGCCTCGAGCCTGCTGGTGCTCACCACCGGGCGCCAGTACTGCGAGCGTTTCCTCGACCGGCTGCCGGTCGCGATCCTCGACTGCCCGGTGCCGCTGCCGCGCCTCATGTACTACCAACTGTGGCACGAGCGCACCCATTCGTCGAGCTCGGCGCGCTGGCTGCGCGAGCGCACCAAGGCGGTGGCGGCCTCGCTGCGCCCGCCGCCCGCCGCGACCGGACCCGAATAGACCGATTCGTTTGTCGCGCCGGCGTCGCGACCCCTGCAGAAAAAACGCCACGGACCCCAAGAAATGAGACGGAGACACAAGCGATGAACCGGACAGAACAAGCGCTCGACCTCGAGCAGCACGCCAGCGCGCCGCAGCCTTCCGCGGCCGGCTGGGCCGAGCGGATATTCAAGCTCAGGGAGCACAACACCACGGTGCGAACCGAACTGGTGGCGGGCCTCACGACCTTCCTGACGATGGCCTACATCATCTTCGTCAACCCGTCGATCCTCGGCGACGCCGGGATGCCGAAGGATGCGGTGTTCGTCGCCACCTGCCTGATCGCCGCCCTGGGCACGGGCATCATGGCGCTGTACGCCAACTACCCGATCGCGCTGGCGCCGGGCATGGGGCTCAATGCCTATTTCGCCTATGTGGTGGTGCTGCAGATGGGCTTCACCTGGCAGGCGGCGCTGGGGGCGGTGTTCGTCTCGGGCTGCCTGTTCCTGCTGGTCACGGTGTTCAAGCTGCGCGAGCTGATCATCCGCGGCATCCCGCATTCGATCCGGGTGGCCATCACCGTCGGCATCGGCCTCTTCCTGGCGATCATCGCGCTCAAGAGCGCGGGCATCGTGGCGCCGTCCAAGGCGACCTACGTCACGCTCGGCGACCTGCACACGCCCGAGGTGGTGCTGGCGACCCTGGGCTTCTTCCTGATCGTGGTGCTCGACCGGCTCAAGGTGCCGGGGGCGATCCTGATCGGTATCATCGCCGTCACCGTGGCCTCGTTCTTCTTCGCCGGCAACGTCTTCCACGGCATCTTCGCGGCGCCACCCTCGATCGCGCCGACCTTCCTGCAGCTCGACATCAAGGCGGCGCTGTCGGGCGGCATCCTCAACGTGATCCTGGTGTTCTTCCTGGTCGAACTGTTCGACGCCACCGGCACGCTGATGGGCGTGGCGCGGCGCGCCGGCCTGCTGGTGCCGGCCAAGATGGACCGCCTCAACAAGGCGCTGCTGGCCGACAGCGGCGCGATCTTCGCGGGTTCGCTGCTCGGCACCTCCAGCACCACCGCCTATGTGGAGAGCGCGGCCGGCGTGCAGGCCGGCGGCCGCACCGGCCTCACGGCGCTGACGGTGGCGGTGCTGTTCCTGGCCGCGCTGGTGATTTCGCCCCTGGCCGGCGCGGTGCCGGCCTATGCGACGGCGCCGGCGCTGTTCTTCGTGGCCTGTTTGATGCTTAGGGAATTGACCGAACTCGACTGGGACGACACGACCGAGGTGGTTCCGGCGGCCGTCACGGCGCTGACCATGCCCTTCACCTATTCCATCGCCAATGGCCTGGCGTTCGGCTTCATCACCTATGCGGTGCTCAAGCTGTTCACCGGCCAGGCCACGAAAGTCCACTGGATGGTCTGGCTGATCGGCGGCGTGTTCCTGTTCAAGTTCATCTATATCGGCGGACACTGACGACAATGCGTCGCTAAAACCCAAAAAAAGCCAGGCACAGGCATGACAATCCACAGACTCCAGCTCGCGCACATCACGAAGCGCTATCCCGCGGTGGTCGCCAACAGCGACGTCTCGCTGACGGTGGCGCCCGGCGAAACCCACGCGGTCCTCGGCGAGAACGGCGCCGGCAAGTCCACGCTCATGAAGATCATCTACGGCTCGGTGAAGCCCGATGAAGGCAGCGTGATGTTCAACGGCCAGCCGGTCAACGTGCGCAACCCACAGGAGGCGAGGGCGCTGGGCATCAGCATGGTGTTCCAGCATTTCAGCCTGTTCGACACCCTGACCGTGGCCGAGAACGTCTGGCTCGGCCTGGACAAGAGCCTGGCGCTGGCCGAGGTGGCGCGCCGCGTCCAGGGCAAGGCCGCCGAGTACGGCCTGGACATCGACCCCTCGCGGCCGGTCCATACGTTGTCGGTCGGCGAAATGCAGCGGGTCGAGATCATCCGCGCGCTGCTGACGAACCCCAAGCTCCTGATCCTCGACGAGCCGACCTCGGTGCTGACGCCCCAGGCGGTGCAGAAGCTGTTCGTGGTGCTCAAGAAGCTGGCTTCCGAGGGCTGCAGCATCCTCTACATCAGCCACAAGCTGCACGAGATCCGCGAGCTGTGCACCGCCTGCACGGTGCTGCGCGGCGGCAAGGTCACGGGCGTGTGCAACCCGCAGAACGAATCGAACGAGTCGCTGTCGCGGCTGATGATCGGCGCCGAGCCGCCGCCCCTGCAGCACCGGCCGGTGCATGCGGGCGCGGTGGCGCTGCAAGTCAAGGCCCTGAGCCTGGCGCGCGAGGACCAGTTCGGCGTCGATCTCGACGGCATCTCGCTCGACGTCCGGGCCGGCGAGGTGGTGGGCATCGCGGGCGTCTCGGGCAACGGCCAGAAGGAGCTGCTCTATGCGCTCTCGGGCGAGGACACGCGGGCCGAGGCCCGCATGATCGAGGTCTTCGGCCAGCCGGCGGCGCACTTCCGGCCGCGCCGCCGGCGGGCGCTGGGCCTGCATTTCGTGCCCGAGGAAAGGCTGGGCCGCGGCGCCGTGCCGACCCTGGCCCTGGCGCAGAACATGCTGCTGACGCGCAGCAACGCGGTGGGCCGCGGCGGCTGGATCCGCACCCGCGCGCTGCAGCAGCACGCCAGCGACATCATCAAGCGCTTCAACGTCAAGGCCGGCGGGCCGGGCGCGGCGGCGCGCTCGCTGTCGGGCGGCAACCTGCAGAAGTTCATCGTCGGCCGAGAGATCGATGCCAATCCGAAGATCTTCATCGTCTCGCAGCCGACCTGGGGCGTGGACGTTGGCGCCGCGGCGCTGATCCGCGGCGAGATCCTGGCGCTGCGCGACGCCGGTTGCGCGGTGCTGGTGGTCAGCGAGGAGCTCGACGAACTGTTCGAGATCAGCGACCGGCTCTACGTGATCGCCAAGGGGCGGCTTTCGCCCTCGATCGACCGCGCCGCCGCCACGGTGCCGCAGATCGGCGAGTGGATGAGCGGTCTCTGGGACAAGTCGCAGCACGCCGCCTCGGCGGCGACGGAGGTGGCCCATGCTTAAGCTCGAACCCCGCCCGCAGCTGTCGCGCTTCTGGAGCTACGGCTCGCCGATCCTGGCGCTGCTGATCACGGTGCTGATCGGCATGGTGCTGTTCGCCCTGCTCGGCAAGGACCCGGTCAAGGGTCTCGCCGTGTTCTTCTGGGAGCCGATCAAGAGCGGCTATGCGCTGGGCGAGCTGATGGTCAAGGCGACGCCGCTCTTGATCATCGCGCTCGGCCTCGCGGTCTGCTTCCGCTCCAACGTCTGGAACATCGGCGCCGAAGGGCAGTTCGTGTTCGGCGCTCTCGCGGCCGGCGGGGTCGCCTTGCTGGCCGACAAATCCACCGGCGGCTGGATCGTGGGCCCGATCCTGGTCGCGGGCATCCTGGGCGGCATGTTCTGGGCCGCCATCGTGGCCTTCCTGCGCGACAAGTTCAATGCCAACGAGATCCTCGTGAGCCTGATGCTGGTCTACGTCGCGGTGCTGCTGCTGGGCTACATGGTCTACGGGCCGTGGAAGGACCCGCAGGGCTACAACTTCCCGCAGACCAAGACCTTCGAGGCGGTGACGCAGATCCCGCGGCTCATGAAGGGCTCGCGCGTGAGCATCGGACTCTTGATCGCGCTGGCCGGCTCGGCGGCGCTGTGGGTCTTCCTGTTCCGCACCCGTGCCGGCTTCGCGCAGCAGGTCGGCGGGCTGGCGCCGGCGGCCGCGCGCTATGCGGGCTTCTCGGCCCGGCGCGCGGTCTGGATCGCGCTGCTGACCTCGGGCGGCGCGGCCGGCCTCGCGGGTGCGCTCGAAGTGGCGGGCCCGATCGGCCAGCTCACGCCCTACGTGCCGGCGGGCTACGGCTTCGCCGCCATCATCGTGGCCTTCGTTGGCCGGTTGCACCCGGTCGGCATGATCTTCTCGGCGATCCTCATGAGCATGTTCTACATCGGCGGCGAACTCGCCCAGTCTCGGCTCGGGCTGCCGAAATCGCTCACCGGCGTGTTCCAGGGCCTCTTGCTGTTCACGCTGCTGGCCTGCGACACGCTGATCGCGTACCGCATCAGCCGCAAGTCGGCGCCCAAGGCCATCGCCGCGACGGCGGGCGGCACCGGGTCGCTGCAGGCCAGCACGCCCCTGACCGCACCTGTTGCCCGCCCCACGGAAGGAGCCGCATGACCATGAACCCCCACGCTCATCACTTCGTGTATTCGCTGCCCCCCGAGGGGGCGCATGCCTCCCTAGGGGCGGCCCGTCGGGAGGCATGATGGACAGCTACGCACTCTTGCTGGGCTCCACGCTCAGCGCCGGCACCGTGCTCGCGATCGCCGCGCTGGGCCTGCTGATCAACGAAAAGGCCGGCATCGTGAACCTCGGCGCCGAGGGCATCATGCTGTGCGCCGCGATCGCCGGCTTCGCCACCGTGGTGGTCACGCGCAGCACCTGGCTCGGCTTCCTGGCCGGCATGGCGGCCGGGGCGCTGCTGTCGGCCTTCTTCGGCGTGCTGGTGATCTGGCTCAACACCAACCAGTACGCCACCGGGCTGGCGCTGAGCCTGTTCGGCGTCGGCTTCTCGGCCTTCGCGGGCATCAATTTCGTGCAGGCCAAGCTGCCCGAGAGCGTGTCGTACGCGCTGCCGGTGCTGGGCGACATCCCGCTGGTCGGGCCGGCCCTGTTCCGCCATCACCCGCTCGTGTACTTCGCGGTGCTGCTGACGATCGGGCTGATCTGGTTCCTCTATCGCACCCGCGCCGGCCTGGTGCTGCGCTCGGTCGGCGAGTCGCCGGAATCCTCGCATGCGCTGGGCTACCCGGTGCGCCGCATCCGCTTCCTGGCGGTGATCGCCGGCGGTGCGCTGTGCGGGCTGGCGGGCGCCTACCTGTCGACGGTCTACACGCCGCTCTGGGTCGAGGGCATGGTCGCCGGCCGGGGCTGGATCGCGCTGGCGCTGACCACCTTCGCGACCTGGCGGCCGGTGCGGGTGCTGCTCGGCGCCTACCTGTTCGGCGGTGTCTCGATGCTGGGCTTCCACCTGCAGAGCACGGGCGTCAACATTCCGAGCCAGTTCCTCAGCATGCTGACCTACATCGCGCCGATCGTGGTGCTGGCGCTGATCTCGCGCAACCCGGGCTTCATCCGCGTCAACATGCCGGCCTCCATAGGAAAACCGTTCTACCCCGGCTCATAATCACGTTTCGTTTTGTTTCTCCGTCAACCTGTCCTTCGAGGATGTCAAACAATGAATGATCTGAACAAGCGTTCCCTGCTCAAGCTGGCCGCCGTCACGGCGGTCGCTTCGGCCGCCCTCATCGGCTGCGGCAAGAAGGAAGAAGCAGCCGCGCCGGCCGCCGCACCCGCGGCCCCGGCGCCGAGCGCTGCGGCACCCGCGCCGGCGGCACCGCTGAACATCGCTTTCGCCTACGTCGGCCCGGTCGGCGACGGCGGCTGGTCGTTCGCGCACGACAACGCGCGCAAGGCGGTCGAGAAGGAATTCGGCGACAAGATCAAGACCACCTTCGTCGAGAGCGTGCCCGAGAGCGCCGACGCCGAACGCGTGTTCCGCGACATGGTCAGCCAGGGCAACAAGCTGATCTTCGGCACCACCTTCGGCTACATGGAGCCGATGCTGAAGGTCGCGGCGGACAACAAGGAAGTCAAGTTCGAGCATGCCACCGGCTACAAGACGGCCGAGAACATGCGCACCTACGACAGCCGCACCTACGAGGGCGCCTACATGGCCGGCGTCATCGCGGGCTCGATGACCAAGAGCAACACGCTGGGCGTGGTCGGCTCGGTGCCGATCCCCGAGGTGCTGCGCAACATCAACAGCTTCACGCTGGGCGCGCAGTCGGTCAACCCGAAGGTCACGACCAAGGTGGTGTGGGTCAACGAATGGTTCAGCCCGCCGAAGGAAACCGAAGCCGCCACCGCGCTGATCAACGGCGGCGCCGACGTACTGTTCCAGAACACCGATTCGCCGGCCGTGCTCAAGACCGCGCAGGAAAAGGGCAAGCGCGCCTTCGGCTGGGATTCCGACATGACCGCCTACGGCCCCAAGGCCCACCTGGGCTCGGCCGTGATCAACTGGGCACCGTACTACACCAAGGCGGTGCAGGAGATGCTCGACGGCAAGTGGGTCACCGGCCAGACCTGGTGGGGCGTGAAGGAAGGCGCGATCGACCTGGTGTCGATCGCCGAGGACGTGCCGGCCGAGACCAAGGCCAAGATCGAGGAAGTCAAGAAGGGCCTGAAGGACGGCAGCTTCTCGATCTGGAAGGGCCCGATCGTCGACCAGGACGGCAAGGAAGTGGTGGCCGCCGGTGCGGTGGCCGACGACAAGTTCCTGAGTGGCGTCAACTTCTACGTCAAGGGCGTCGAAGGCAAGGTGCCGGGCGGCGAAAAGAAGTAATCGAAGGCCCCGGATTCCGGTGCGAAGGGTTGTCCTTGGGGCAACCCTTTTTTCGTTTGAGGTTCCACGATGATTGAAAGACGACTCTGGCATCCGGTGGTGCTGGCGGACCAGGTACGGGACGCGCCGCTGGCCGTGCGACTGCTCGGCGAAGACCTGGTGCTGTGGCGCGACGAGGCGTCGGCCGTTCACGCCTGGGCGGACCGCTGTCCGCACCGCGGCGCGCAGCTCTCGCTGGGCCGCGTGGTGGCCTGCGAAGGCGGTGGCGCGCGCCTGGAATGCCCGTACCACGGCTGGCGCTTCGAGGCCGGCGGCCGCTGCACCCGGGTGCCGGCGCTGCCGGACTTCGTGCCGCCGGCCACGCACCGCGTCACCGCCCATGCGGCGCGCGAAGCGCAAGGGCTGGTGTGGGTCCGGCTCGAGGCGGCGGAGGCGGGCGATGAAGCGCCGCCCGCTTTCGCCGCGGAGGACGACCCGCGCCTGCGCAAGCTCAACTGCGGCCCCTACGAGGTCGAGACCAGCGCGCCCCGGCTGGTGGAGAATTTCCTCGACATGGCGCACTTCGGATTCGTCCACGAGGGCTGGCTCGGCGCCCGCGGGATGACGGCGATCGACGACTACCGGGTCGAGCCGACGCCGCGGGGCCTGCTCGCGACCGGCTGCAAGGCCTGGCAGCCGCAGTCGACCGTCCATTCGACCGCGCCGGCGCAGGTCGAGTACAGCTACGAGGTCATGGCCCCCTATGCCGCGGTGCTGACCAAGGTGCCCGAGGCCGCGAGCGTCGGCATCGACGACTACCGCGAATCGATCGCGCTCTACATCTGCCCGGTCGACCCCGAGCGCAGCCGGGTCTGGTTCCGGTTCGCGACCGCCGACTTCGAGCGCGACGACGCGGCGCTGCGGGCCTTCCAGGACACGATCTTCCTGCAGGACAAGCCGGTGCTCGAATCGCAGCGGCCGCGCCGCCTGCCGCTGGACCTGCGGGCCGAACTTCACACGGTGGCCGACAAGGCCTCTTCCCTCTACCGCCGCCACCTGAAGACGCGCGGCATCACCTTCGGAGTCTGCTGATGAACCCGCCCCGCCGCACCGTTCCCGACATCGCCGCCGACCGCCTGCCCGCGCTGCTGCGCGCCATGCCCAAGGCCGAACTGCACATCCACATCGAGGGTTCGCTCGAGCCCGAGCTGATCTTCGCGCTGGCGCAGCGCAACGGCGTCGCCATCCCCTATGCGAGCGTGGAGGCGCTGCGCGCCGCCTATGCCTTCACCAACCTGCAGACCTTTCTCGACATCTACTACGCCGGCGCCAGCGTGCTCCTGAAGGAGCAGGATTTCTACGACATGGCCTGGGCCTACCTGGAGCGCGCGGCGGCCGACAACGTGCTGCGCACCGAGATGTTCTTCGACCCGCAGACCCACACCGAGCGCGGCGTCGCGATGCAGACCGTGATCGACGGCCTGCACCGCGCCTGTGTCGACGCCAAGGCGAAGCTCGGCGTCGATGCCGCGCTGATCCTGTGCTTCCTGCGCCATCTGAGCGAGGAGGATGCCTTCGCCACGCTCGAACAAGCGTTGCCTTTGCGCGACCGCTTCATCGGCGTCGGCCTCGATTCGAGCGAGCTCGGCCATCCGCCCGAGAAGTTCGCGCGCGTGTTCGCGCGCTGCCGCGAACTCGGCTTCCACCTGGTCGCCCATGCAGGCGAGGAGGGACCGCCGGCCTATGTATGGAGCGCGCTCGACGTGCTCAAGGTCGAGCGCATCGATCACGGCGTGCAGAGCACCAAGGACGCCGCGCTCATGAAGCGGCTGGCCCAGGACCGCATTCCGCTGACCGTGTGTCCGCTCTCCAACCTCAAGCTCTGCGTCTTCCCCGACCTGGCGCAGCACAACTTGCGCGCCTTGCTCGACGCCGGGCTGGTGGCGACCGTCAACTCGGACGACCCGGCCTACTTCGGCGGCTACCTGAACCAGAACTTCACCGAGACCTTCGCCGCCACCGGCCTCACCGCGCAGCACGCCTGGCAGCTCGCGGCCAACAGCTTCGAGGGCAGCTTCGTCGACGCCGCCGCGAAGCGGGCCTATGCCGACCGGCTCGACGCGGTGTTCGAATCTTTCGCCTGAGCCCCACGCTCCGGACGTTCAGCGGCGCAGGCGCAGGTAGCGCAGCATGACGTCCGCCATCGTGCCGGCGCGCTGCAGCACCGGCTCGAACAGCGCGTTGTAGACGCCGGTGCCGATCACCGAGCCGAGCGCGATCGCCACGATCGAGAACAGCGTCGCGATGAAGTTCTCGAGCCCCGCGAGCCGGTCGTTGCCGACCAGTTCCGCCATGCCGATCAGGCCCAGCGAGCCGGGGACCAGCAGCCACAGCGCGGGCGTGAAGGTCACCATGGACGGCGGGCCGCCCAGCCGGTACTGGACCATGTAGGAGGCCGGCGTGATCAGCAGCGCGGCGACGAAGCCGCTCATGTAGCCGCCGAAGACCGCGTTGCCGACCAGCTGGCCGGCCTGTGCGACGCACAGCAGCGCCAGCAGCCAGGGCAGGGTGCTCAGGCGGGCCGAATAGTGCAGCGTGTGGCCGATGCCGAACAGGAACACCCCGAGCCACGGCGCCCAGGCGCGGACGGCGGCGTCGGCCACCGGCACCAGCAGCGTGTCCGGCGGCAGGCCGATGATCGAAGCGGCCGCCAGCATGCCGAGCACCAGGAACACCAGCTGCAGCAGGCCGGAAACGAGGCGGGTGCCGCCCGAGACCACGTCCCCATAGGCCAGCTCGATGGTGGCGATGGCGAGCGTGCCGCCGGGCAGGAAGGTGACCAGCGACGCCACCAGCACGTAGATCGGGCTGGCCGCGAAGCCGTGGCGGGCGGCCAGCAGCGACACCAGCGTCACCACGAAGGCCGCCACCGTGGGCAGCAGCGTGGTGATGACGCCGCGGTTGCGCGCCAGCACCTTGAGCACGCCGACCACCAGGCCGAAAAAGGCCGCCGCACCCACCACGTCGGCCGAGGGCCGCAGCACCAGCGCGATGCCCACGGTCACCAGCACATGGCCCAGCACCCCCCACGCCAGGCCGAGCGGCGGCTGCATCGCGAGGATGGCGTTGATGCGCTTGAGCCCTTCGGCGGGATCGATCGGCGCCCGCTCGGCATCGCGCGCCAGCTCGTAGGCGGCCTCGATCTGGTCGAATCGCAGCACCAGGCCCTGCTCGGCGGTGAATTCGATCTGCTGCACCTCTTCGTCGGCGAAGTTCACGAACACCACGGTGGGCAGCGCCAGCACGTTGAAATGGTCGACCTTGTAGGTCTGCGCCAAGCGCCGCAGGCTGGTCTCGACCACGCCCGCCGCGGCCCCGGTGGCCAGCAGCAGGTGGCCCAGGCGCAACAGGAAGCGCAACAGGCGCCGGCGCTCGCGCAGCTGGCGCTCGGCGTCGGCCGGCGAGACGGTGGCGACAACTTCGGCGGTGCCCGGCATCGTGGCGTCTATCGCCATGCGACGTGGGTCCGGGATCGATGGCATCGGTGTGATCGCTGCATGAGTGCCCATCCTTGGTGCCCGCATTCTGCCGCGCCAGGGCGCGGCCGAGGCTGCGGGTAAAATCGCTTCCGGCGCTGCTGCCCCGCAGCGTCTCTTTCATTCTGGGGCCATGTAGAGGAACACCATGTACAAAAACCTCGCAGCCGCGCTTGCGGCCGCCTGTTTTTTATCGCCTTCTTTTTCCCAACCCGCGCCGGCGGCCGATCCGTTGAAGATCGGCTTCGTCTACGTCGCGCCGGTGACCGACGCCGGCTGGGTCCGCCAGCACGAGGACGGCCGCAAGGCGGTCGAAGCCGCGCTCGGCGCCAAGGTGAAAACCACCTATGTCGAGAACGTCGCCGAGGGCGCCGACGCCGAGCGCGTGATCCGCGACCTGGCGCGCCAGGGCAACAAGCTCATCTTCACGTCCAGCTTCGGCTACATGGAGCCGACGCTCAAGGTGGCGCGCGACTTCCCCGACGTGAAGTTCGAGTCGATCACCGGCTACAAGACCGCGCCCAACGTGGCGATCGCCAACGCGCGCTACTACGAGGGCCGCTACCTGGCCGGCGTCGCCGCCGGGCGCCTGACGAAGACCCACGTCGCGGGCTACGTCGCCGGCTTCCCGATCCCCGAAGTGCTGCAGGGCATCAACGCCTTCACGCTCGGCATGCGCTCGGTCGATCCGAAGGCGCAGGTCAAGGTCGTGTGGCTCGATGCCTGGGTCGATCCGCCGAAGGAGCGCGACGCCGCGATGACCCTGTTCAACCAGGACGTCGACGTGATCGCCTTCCACACCGGCTCGACCGCGGTCATGGCCGCGGCGCAGGAGCGCGGCATGATGGCGGTGGCCTACCACTCCGACATGCGCAAGGTCGCCCCCGACGCGCAGATCGTCGCCGTCACCCACCAGTGGGGCAACTACTACACCGAGCGCGCCCGCGCGGCCCTCGACGGCAGCTGGAAGAGCGGCAGCGTCTGGGGCGGCGTCAAGGAGGGAATGATCCGGGTCGGCGACTTCGGCCCCAAGGTGCCGAAGGCGGTGCAGGACGAGGTGCTGGCGCGCCAGACGGACATCGCGGCCGGCCGGCTGCAGCCTTTCCGCGCCGCGGCCGACGTGCGCGACAACGAGGGCCGGGTGGTGATCGCGAAGGGCCAGGCCCTCGACGACGAGCAGATCCTCAAGATGAACTGGCTGGTCGAAGGCGTGCAAGGCAAGGTCGCGCGCCGGACGCCCTGAGCGGCCTCCGGCCGGGGCCGGGCCGGCCCTGGGGCGACGGTCAACCCAGCCGATCCACCACGAAGTCCACGAAGCTGCGCAGTTTGGCGCTCGGCCGCGCCTCAGGCAGCCGGACGATGTACACGTCGCTGGCCGGCAGCTCCCAGTCCGGCAGCAGTTGCACGACCTGGCCCGCTGCCAGCGCCGGGGCGAGCAGCGGTTCGGCCTGGACGATCACGCCGACGCCCTGGATGGCCGCGGTGAGCAGCGCCTGTCCGTTGTTGCTCACCAGCGGGCCGTTGACCCGCACGTGCACGGTCTCGCCCTCGCGCGTGAAGCGCCATGAATGCGCCGGGCCCCAGGCCGCGAAGGACAGCAGCGGCAAGGTCTCCAGCGCCGAGGGATGACGCGGCGCCCCGTGGCGGGCGACGAAGCCCGGGCTCGCGACCGCGAACAGGCGCGAGCGCGCCAGCGGGCGCGCCACCCACCGGTCGTCCACCGGAGCGCCCGAGCGCACGCCGCAATCGAAGCCTTCCTCCGCCAGGTCGATCACCCGGTCGTTGAGATGGAGCTCCACCCGCACCTGTGGATGGGCCGCCATGTAGTCGCCGATGACCGGCATCAGCCGCTGCGCGCCGTAGGCCACAGGCGCCGTGACCCGCAGCGTGCCCTGCGGCACCGCGCGCAGCGATTCGGCCACTCCGTCGGCGGTGTGCACGCTGGCGAGCACGTCGCGGCAGCGCTCCAGGTAGGCCGCGCCGATCTCGGTCAGCCGGTGGCGGCGCGTGCTGCGCTCGAGCAGGCGCGCGCCGAGCTGGGTTTCGAGGGCCTGGATATGCTTGCCGACCATCACCGCCGAGAGGTCCAGGGTCCGTGCGGCGCCCGCGAAGCTGCCGGCATCGATGGCGGCAACGAAGACTTCCATGGCGCGCAGTTTGTCCATATTCCGAACTATAAGTTTCGAATGAGCGAAGCCAAAGACCGTTTATCGAATCAAGCATTCGTAAAACAATGGCTTTTGTCTCATTGATCTGGAGTTCCCCATGAAGATTCTTCTTGTCGGCGCGAGCGGCGCCGTCGGCAGCGCGGTCGCGTCGGCCCTGGCGTCCCGGCACGAGGTCGTCGGTGTCGGCCGGCGGCATGGCGCCCACCCGGTCGACATCACGAGCGATGCCAGCGTGACCGCGCTGTTCGATGCGGTCGGTCCGGTCGACGCGATCGTCTCGGCCGCAGGCGGCGTGTTCTTCGGCCCGCTGGAGGCGATGCGCCCGGTCGATTTCAACCTCGGCCTGCAGGACAAGCTGCTCGGCCAGGTGCGGCTGGCGCTGCTCGGCCAGCACGCGCTGCGCGACGGCGGTTCGATCACGCTGACCACCGGCATCGTGGCCGACGAGCCGATCCGCCAGGGCGCCAACGCGACCGCGGTCAACGCGGCGGTCGAGGGCTTCGTGCGCGCGGCCGCCATCGAGCTGCCACGCGGCCTGCGCATCAATGCGGTCAGCCCGACGGTGCTGACCGAATCGCTGGCGGACTACGGCGACTTCTTTCCCGGCTTCGAATCGGTGCCCGCCGCGCGCGCGGCGCTGGCCTACGTCCGCAGCGTCGAGGGGGCGCAGACCGGGCGCGTCTACCGGGTCTGGCCATGAGGTGCGGGCGGGTCAGTCGACGAAGCCGCTGGCGCGATGGAAGTAGGCGGCGTCGGTGGGAAGGCCCTTGACCCGCACCGCCGGCTGGCCCGCATAGACCGCGAATTCCTCGGTGTGGGCCTTGTTGAGGACGGAGCCCGCGCCGAGCACCGATCGGTCGGGCAGCGCCGCGCCGCCGAGCACCGTGACCCGCGTTCCGACCAGGCAATAGGCACCGATGCGGATCGGCTTGCAGTCCTGCCGGCCGTCGACCACGTGGATGCCGTGCGTGATGAGCTGCGAGTGGTAGCCCGCGATGGTGGTGAAGGCGCCGATCTCGATCCTGTCGGTGCAGTCGATGATGTGCGACTTCGTGATCGCGGCGTGCTCGCCGAGCACGAGCACCGGATCGCGCTGCGTTCGGTGCCTGAAGTGCCCGCCCGCGAGCGCATGCCCGGTGATCCAGTTGGAGCGCTCGATGATGGAGTGCGCGCCGCACTCCAGCCGTTCCAGATGGATGGCGACGTTCAGGTGGCCGATGTAGGCGCCTTCCCCCATGACCAGCCGGCCCGGAAAGATGTAGGACAGGCCGATGCGCGCGCCGTCCGCGATCTGGTAGCCCCAGAAGCGGCGCAGCACCCAGCGCTTCAGCACCCAGGGAAGGAACACCACCCCGAGAGACAGCGCCTTTCTCACGGCTGCTGCCCGCGTTGTTCGATCGCGCGCCGGTAGGCGGCCACGTTGCCGGCGGCCATCTGCGCCGGGGCGTAGAGCCCGGCGTTGGCGAGACCCTGGCGGCGCATCTCTTCCAGGCGGGGCGCCGCGCGCTCGATCGCGGCGGCCATGGCGGCGGGATCCTTGGGGTCCATGTAGACGGCGCCGTTCCCGCCGATCTCGTTCATCGGCGCGAGATCGGAGGTGAACACCGGGCAGCCGCACGCCTGCGCCTCGATCACCGGCCACCCGAAGCCTTCCTGAAGCGAAGGAAAGAGCAAGGCCGTCGCGCTGGCGTAGACCGCGCGCAGCGCCTGGTGAGAGAGGCCTTGCACCGCCGTGATGCGGTCAGCGACGCCATGCTGGCGCGCCAGCTCGACCAGATCGGGCCCGGGCTCGGGCCCGACGAAGACCAGCCGCTCGACCATGGCGGGCCTGCCCTCGGCGGCCGCGCGCTGCCGCAGCGCGATGAAGGTCTCGAGCACCCTGCGGCGGTTCTTGCGGGGCAGCTCCAGGCCGACGTGGAGCAGGTAGGGTTCCCCGGCAGGGATCCCCAGGCGTGCGACCAGCGGCTGCGCCTCTTCGGGCGGTACCGGAGAAAAATCGTCGTTCAGTCCGTGGCGTGCGGTCGTCACCCTCGACGCCCGGACCACGTCCAGGGCGATCAGTTCGCGCCGGGTCAGGTCCGAAGCGCAGGCCACCACGTCGGCGCGCGCCAGTCCCTTGACGATCAGGCGCTGGAACAGCCGGCCGCTCCAGCCGACGTTCCAGCCCTCGACCATCCCCTGGGCGGCCTGCACCGCGATCACGTCGTGGCAACTGATGACATTGGGCCTGCTGTCGACCCATGGGATGTACATCGCGTTGGAATGGTCGGTCACGTGGACGACATCGGCCCAGCGCGCATGGCGCGCCAGCGAGGGGATGAAGAGAATGAACTTGTCGATGTAGCCGAACCACTTGCGCCAGCGCCCCGAGCCGGCGAAGCGCTGCACGCGCGGGGGCGGGGCGACCACGCGCACCTCGCAGCCGAGGCGCGGAAGCTCGCGTTCGAGCACACGCCGGAAGGCGAGCATGCTGGTCTGGGCGTCGGGTTCGTAGTTCGCGACGAGAAGCACTTTCATCGTTCGGGGGGGTCGCTGGCGTCGCGAGCTGTCATCCTGTAAGAAAAAGGGTTGCGGGATTATGTTCGACCGTTGACCGCATCGGCGCCGACAGTCACGCGGGCAATCGGACTCTTTGTGACATATAGCCCCCATACTGGCAAGCACATTGCAGACGGGCGTTCCCGCCTTACCCTCGGGGCCATGCAAGCCTACCGTGCCTCCCTTTTGCGATTCGACGCCGCCGGCCAGCCGGTTTTCGACTCCGACGGCCTATTGGTCGTCGGCCCCGACGCCCAGGGTCGCCAGCGGGTGCTGGACGCCGGCGCCTTCGCCGACGTCGCGGCCCGCCACCCCGCCGTGCCCGTCACCCACTGGCCGGGACGGATCCTGGCACCGGGTTTCGTCGACATGCACATCCATTTTCCGCAGACCGACATCATCGGCGCGCCCGCCGACGGACTGCTGCCCTGGCTCGAGAACTACACCTTCCCGGCCGAGAGCCGGTTCGCCGATCCGGTCCATTCGGCCGAGGTGGCGGAGGTGTTCTTCGACGAACTGCTGCGCAACGGCGTCACCACCTCGCTGACCTTCGCGACCTCGCACCCGCAGTCGGTCCAGGCCTTCTTCGAGGCGGCCCGGCGGCGCCAGCTGCGCATGATCACCGGCAAGGTGCTGCAGGATCGCCATTCGCCGGACGGCGTGCGCGACGAGACCGAACAAAGCCTGATCGACACCGAGGCGCTGATCCGCCAATGGCACCACCAGGACCGCCTGGGCTACGCCATCACCCCGCGCTTCGCCCCCACCAGCAGCGATGCGCAACTGCGCGGTGCGGGCGAGCTGGCGGCGAAATATCCCGACACCTGGATTCATTCGCACGTGGCCGAGAACAAGGACGAGATCAAGTGGGCGCGCGAGCTGTTTCCGAAGGCCCGTTCGTACCTCGACGTCTACGCGGGCTTCGGCCTGATGCGCGAGCGTGCCGTCTACGCCCACTGCATCCATTTCGACGACGACGACCGGCGCCTGATGCGCGAGACCGGCACCGCCTCGGCCGTCAGCCCGACCAGCAACCTGTTCCTCGGCAGCGGCTTCTTCGACTTCGAGGGCGCCGACCGCATCGGCTACCCCTACGGCCTGGCCAGCGACGTCGGCGGCGGCACCAGCTTCAGTCCGTTCGCGACCATGCTGGCCGCCTACTACGTCGGCCGCGAGGGCCAGACCAAGCCCGGCGTCAGCATCGCGCCGTCGCAGCTCTGGTGGCGCCACACGGGCGGCGCGGCGCGTGCGCTGGGCCTCGACGGCGTCATCGGCAACCTGCAGCCGGGCTGCGAGGCCGACTTCCTGGTGATCGACCCGAAGGCGACGCCGCTGCTGGCACGCAAGACGGCGCTGGCGAACAGCCTCGAGGAACTGCTGTTCTCGCTGATCGTGCTGGGCGACGACCGGCTGATCGAGCGCACGGTGATTTCCCAAGCCTTGCCGGGCTGAGCGGACCCAGGGGGCGCCGCTGCCTAGAATAGCGGCCCCTAGGAAGGACCCCGACATGAGCATCAAGAGCGACAAGTGGATCCGGCGCATGGCCGAGAAGAACGGCATGATCGAGCCCTTCGAGCCGGGCCAGATCCGCGAGCAGGACGGCCACAAGATCATCAGCTACGGCACCTCGAGCTACGGCTACGACATCCGCTGCGCGCCCGAGTTCAAGGTCTTCACCAACATCCACAGCACCGTGGTCGACCCGAAGAACTTCGACGAGAAGAGCTTCGTCGACTTCCACGGCGACAGCTGCATCATCCCGCCCAACAGCTTCGCGCTGGCGCGCACGGTCGAGTACTTCCGCATCCCGCGCAACGTGCTGACCATCTGCCTGGGCAAGAGCACCTATGCGCGCTGCGGCATCATCGTCAACGTCACGCCCTTCGAGCCCGAGTGGGAAGGCTATGTCACGCTGGAATTCAGCAACACCACGCCGCTGCCGGCCAAGATCTACGCGGGCGAGGGTTGCGCCCAGGTGCTGTTCTTCGAGAGCGACGAGGTCTGCGAGGTGAGCTACAAGGACCGCGGCGGCAAGTACCAGGGCCAGCGCGGCGTCACCCTTCCGAAAGCCTGAGCACGAGGGTCTTGGCGAGCGCGTACCATTCCGCGATGGCCGGCTGGCAGGCCGCAAGGAGCGCGACATGAGATGGGAAGGCAACGAACAATCCGACAACGTCGAAGACCGCCGTGAAGGCGGTGGCGGGGGCGGCCTGCCGATCGGCGGGCGCGGAATCGGCATCGGTACCATCGCGGTGGCCTTGATCGCCGGCTGGGTCTTCGGCATCAATCCGCTGACCGTGCTGGGCCTGCTGAGCGGCGGCGAACCGGCACCGCAGGTGCAGCAGCAGGGGCCGGCCCACAAGCCGCCGCCCGAGGATCGCGAGGCCGCCTTCGTCTCGACCGTGCTGAAGAACACCGAGGTGGTCTGGAGCGAGCTCTTTCGCCAGAACGGCGGCAGCTATGCGCCCGCGCGGCTGGTGCTGTTCCGCGGCGCCACGCCGACCGCCTGCGGCACCGGGCAGTCGGCCATGGGGCCCTTCTACTGCCCCGGCGACCAGAAGGTCTACATCGACCTGGGCTTTTTCGACACGCTCAAGAACCAGCTCGGTGCGCCCGGCGTGTTTGCGCAGGCCTACGTCATTGCCCACGAAATCGGCCACCACGTGCAGGACGAACTCGGCATCACCGGCAAGGTCGACCAGATGCGCGGTCGCCTGAGCCCGGCCCAGAACAATGCCATGAGCGTGCGCGTCGAACTGCAGGCCGACTGCCTGGCCGGCGTCTGGGCCCACCACTCGCAGCAGTCCAAGCAGTGGCTGGATCCCGGAGACATCGAAGCGGCCATGAATGCCGCCCAGAAGATCGGTGACGATGCCCTGCAGCGCTCCGCCGGCCGTGCCGTGGTGCCCGACAGCTTCACCCACGGCACCAGCGCCCAGCGCCAGCGCTGGTTCGGTGCCGGCTACAAGTCCGGCAACATGCAGGATTGCGACACTTTCGCCTCCAAGGCTCTCTAGGGCTGTTCACACTGTTTTCGGGGCGGCAAAAGCGGCAGTTACCGTGCTGTCACAGGCGTTTTTCGCCAAAGTGCGACAATCGAGGGCTTCATGACAAGCTCCTTCTCCAATCTTTCCCTGGCCGAACCCCTCGCGCGCGCCGTCGCCGAGATGGGCTACGAGACAATGACGCCGATCCAGGAACAGGCCATTCCGGTGGTTCTGTCGGGCCAGGACGTGATGGGTGCGGCGCAGACCGGCACCGGCAAGACGGCGGCGTTCTCGCTGCCGCTGCTGCAGCGGATGCTCAAGCATGAGAACACCTCCACGTCGCCCGCGCGCCATCCGGTGCGCGCGCTGGTGCTGCTGCCCACGCGCGAACTGGCCGACCAGGTCGCCCAGCAGGTCAAGCTCTACGCCAAATACACGAACCTGCGCAGCACGGTGGTGTTCGGCGGCATCGACATGAAGCCCCAGACCCTCGAGCTCAAGAAGGGCGTCGAGGTGCTGGTCGCCACGCCGGGCCGGCTGCTCGACCACATCGAGGCCAAGAACGCGGTGCTCAACCAGGTCGAGTACGTGGTGCTCGACGAGGCCGACCGCATGCTCGACATCGGCTTCCTGCCCGACCTCCAGCGCATCCTGTCCTACCTGCCCAAGCAGCGCACCACGCTGCTGTTCTCGGCCACCTTCTCGCCCGAGATCAAGCGCCTGGCGAGCAGCTACCTGCAGAACCCGGTCACGATCGAAGTGGCGCGGCCGAACGAGACGGCCTCCACGGTCGAGCAGCATTTCTACAGCGTCAGCGATGACGACAAGCGCCGCGCGCTCAAGCAGATCGTGCGTCAGCGCGGCATCACGCAGGCCTTCGTCTTCGTCAACAGCAAGCTGGGCTGCGCCCGGCTGGCACGCTCGCTCGAGCGCGAAGGCCTCAAGACCACGGCGCTGCACGGCGACAAGAGCCAGGACGAGCGCCTGAAGGCCCTGGCGGCCTTCAAGGCCGGCGAGGTCGACCTGCTGGTCGCCACCGACGTCGCCGCCCGCGGCCTGGACATCAAGGACGTGCCGGCGGTGTTCAACTTCGACATCCCGTTCAACGCCGAGGACTACGTGCACCGCATCGGCCGCACCGGCCGCGCCGGTGCTTCGGGCCTGGCGGTGAGCTTCGCCAGCGGCGGCAACGACGTCCGCCTGGTGGCCGACATCGAGAAGCTGATCAAGAAGAAGATCGAGCTCGAGCCGGTCGAGTTCGAGGAAGACCGTCCGCGCGGCCGCATCAACGACGGGCGCCGCCATTGGCGCGAAGAGGGCGAGGCCGGCGACGCGCGCGACGTGCTCGACACCCTCGAGCGTCCGCGCGAGCGCGCCGATTCGCGCCCGGTGCGCAGCACCCGCCCGCACCGCGCGCCCGCCGGGCCGCGCGACCCCTTCTTCGAGCAGCCCTACGAGGCGCCCGTGCGCGAGGCCGAGCCGGCCTGGGAGGCCGCCGCCAAGGCCGCCCCCGCGCGCGGCATCTCGGCCAACATCAAGACCAAGCGCAAGGTGGCCGCGCTGTTCAAGGCCACCGAAACCAGCTGATCCGTTGATCAGCCCGGCTGCCGGGCTTGCGGGCAGCCGACTTGGATCAGCTCCCGGTCCCGCAGCGTCGCACCGATGCGCACCGCGCTGAGGCAGCCGCCCCAGACGCAGCCGGTGTCGGTCGACAGCAGGTCGGGCCGTGACAGCCAGCCGAGCGTCGACCAGTGTCCGCAGGCCACGGTGGCCGAGGCCGTCCTGCGGCCGGGCACGTCGAACCAGGGCATGAAGCCCTCGGGCGCGGCCGCCGCGCCGTCCTTGCTTTCAAACTCCATCTCGCCCTCGGCCGTGCAGAAGCGCAGCCGGGTGAGGGCATTGACGATCACGCGCAGCCGCTCGCTGCCCGAGAGGGCATCGCTCCATTGCGCGGGTTCGTTGCCGTACATGGTCCGCAGGAAGTCGACCAGCGACGGGCCGCGCAGCACCGCCTCGAGTTCGGCCGCGCAGGCCATCGTGTCCTCGACGCTCCATTGCGGCAGCACGCCCGCATGCACCATCAGCAGGTCGCCGCCGCCCACGCGCTGGTGCAGCGCCATCGGCTGCTGGCGCAGCCAGTCGAGCAGCGCCGCGCGGTCGGGCGCATCGAGCACGCCGGCCAAGGTGTCCCTGCGGCCGTGCTTTTGCGCACCGTGGGCGACCCCGAGCAGGTGCAGGTCGTGGTTGCCCAGCACGCTCCGCGCTGCCGCGCCGTAGCCCTGCACGCGCCGCAGCACCTCGAGCGAGGACGGCCCGCGGTTGACCAGGTCGCCCAGCAGCACCAGGGTGTCGCGGCTGGGGGAAAAAGCGATGTCGTCGAGAAGGCGCCGCAGGGGCTCGTCGCAGCCCTGCACGTCACCGATCAAGTAAAGTGCCATGATCCCCATTCTCTCCCGCCTTCATGGACGTTTTTCTCCTGGCTTTGCTGACCACGCTCAACGCGTTGTTCGCAATGTCCGAAATGGCCCTGTCCACCAGCCGCCGCGCACGCCTCGCGGCGCTGGCCGAGACCGGGGACGCTGGCGCCGTCGCGGCGCTCAAGCTGATGGAGGATCCGACGCAGTTCCTGTCCAGCGTGCAGATCGGCATCACGTCGATCGGCATGCTCAGCGGCATCGTCGGCGAGGCGGCCTTCGCGGAGCCGCTCGCCGAGTGGATGCGCAAGATGGGCATGGGCTTCGGCACTGCGAGCGTCGCGTCGACCGCGGTGGTGGTGAGCTGCATCACCTTCTTCACGATCGTCTTCGGCGAGCTGGTGCCCAAGCGCATCGGCCAGCTCTACCCCGAGCCGGTGGCGCGCTTCGTGGCCCGGCCGATGCGCGGCCTCGCCACCGGGGCCAAGCCCTTCGTGCTGCTGCTGTCGAGCGTCACGGCCGCCATTCTGAAGCTGCTGCGCATCGACTCGAACGCGGCGCGGGTGGTGACCGAGGAAGAGATTTCCGCCAGCCTGGAAGAGGGCGTCGACGCCGGCGTGATCGAGATGCACGAGCACCAGATGGTGCGCAACGTGTTCCACCTGGACGACCGGCGCCTGTCGTCGCTGATGGTGCCGCGGGCCGACATCGAATGGCTCGAGGCCTCGTCCACGGTGGCCGAGAGCCTGCAGACGGTGTCGGCGGCCGGCGCGCTCAACCTGGTGCATTCCTGGTACCCGGTGTGCCGCAACTCGCTGGACGACGTGGTGGGCGTGATCAGCGTGGCCCACCTGTTGCGTCTGGGTCCCGCGCACGAGGGCCCGGTGGAGCAGGCGGCCCAGCCGGCCGTGTTCGTGCCCGAGACGCTGACCGGCATGGAACTGCTCGAGCAGTTCCGCTCGCGCGCCGGCAGGCTGGTCTTCGTGGTGGACGAGTACGGCGTGGTGCAGGGCCTGATGACGCCGCGCGACCTGCTGGAGGCGATCACCGGCGAGCTGCAGGTGGCGACGCATGCCGAAGCCTGGGCCCGCGAGCGTCCCGACGGGGTCTGGGAACTCGACGGGCTGATGCCGGTCTCGGAACTGCGCGCGCGGCTGGGCATCCGCGAGCTGCCGGACGAGGATCGCGGACGCTACAACACCGTGGCGGGGCTGCTGATGTTCGTCTCGGGCCAGCTGCCGGAGGTTGGCGAGCGGATCGACTGCGCGGGCTGGTGCTTCGAGGTGGCGGCGCTGGAGGGCAGGCGGATCGACCGGGTGCTGGCATTCCCGGACGCGGGGGCGGCCGATCTGGCGCCTTGAGCTTCGAATCGCTCGAGAATCTTCTCAAAAAACAGGGTCATGACGCTGAATTCTCCTGTGGGAGAATGAAAAGAATCTTCTCAAGAATCTTCTCATAGTCATGGAATCCCGCCATCGCGCCGTCCCCGACCGATTGGGCGCCGCGCTGGCGCGACGCCCGAGGGCCAGTGCGGCTGAACTGGCTGGTGAGATGGGCGTCAGCGTGCCAACCTTGCATCGCCTGCTGCAGGCGCTCGGCGACCGTGTCGTGAGCGGCGGCAAGGCGCGCCGCGCACGCTATGCCTTGAGGCGTCCGCTGCGCGGCGACCCCTCCGATCTGCCCTTGTACGCCATCGATGGCGACGGCCGGGCCACGCTCGTCGCGCGCCTGGCACCCTTGGCGCCGCAGGGCGCGCTGATGCCGATCGAGGCCGCCGGCTGGCCGGTGGTCGACGAGGCGCGGGACGGCTGGTGGGACGGGCTTCCCTATCCGCTGTACGACATGCGGCCCCAGGGCTACATGGGACGTCAGTTCGCGCGCGCGGAACATCAGCGGCTGGAGGTGTCGGCGGACCCGGGCGAATGGTCGGACGATGACATCCTGTTCGTCCTGAGTCGCAGCGGCTCGGACGTGAGCGGCAACCTGATCCTGGGCGACCTGGCCTGCGAGCGCTGGCTGCAGGCCAAGGGTTCGGAGCCCGAGCCGATTCCGGGCGCCAAGGTCGGCGCCGCCTACGCGCGGCTGGCCGAACAAGCCATCGCCCAGGGCGTGCCGGGATCGAGCGCTGCGGGTGAGTTTCCCAAGTTCTCGGCGCTGCGAGACCTGGACGGACAGGCGACGCCCCATGTGCTGGTGAAGTTCTCCGGGGCCGACGGCTCGCCCGCGGTGCGGCGCTGGGCCGACCTGCTGGTGGCCGAGCACCTGGCGCTGGAATGCGCCGCGACGATGCCCGGCGTCGAGAGCGCGCGCAGCCGCGTGGTCGCCCAGGCGGGCCGCACCTTCCTCGAGGTGGAGCGCTTCGATCGCCTCGGCAGGTTCGGCCGCAGCCGCCTCGTGAGTCTCGACACGGTCAATGCCGCGTTGATCGGGGAAAGTGCGGTCGACTGGACCCGCCTGGCGGCCCGGCTGGCCGGCCTCGGATGGCTCTCGGCGCAGGATGAATTGCGCATTCAGCATCTCTGGTGGTTCGGACGGCTGATCGCCAACAGCGACATGCATCTGGGCAACCTCAGTTTCCGGCCGCAAGGCGCCCTGGCGCTGGCGCCGGTCTACGACATGCTGCCGATGCTCTATGCGCCGCTGGCCGGCGGGGAGTTGCCGGGCCGGGAGTTCCAGCCGCCGCTGCCCTTGCCCGCCCAACGCGCTTCATGGACCGCCGCTTGCGAGGCGGCACTGATGTTCTGGAGGCGGGTATCCGCCGACAGGCGCATCAGCGAAGCCTTCCGCAAGCTCAGCGCGAACAACGCCGTGCTGCTGCGGCAGCGCGCCGAGCAAGCCTGATCCACCGCTCCTATACTGGCCCGCCCAGCCCGGAGACACCCCCCATGACCCTGCCCGCCACCACCCTCCAGCTTCGCTCCCTCGTCAGCCGCAACGGCGAACTGACGCTGTCCCTGAACGAGGAGGCGATCCCCCAGCCCGCCGCCCACGAAGTGATCGTACGGGTCGAGGCCGCACCCATGAATCCGTCGGACCTTGGCCTGCTGTTCGGCGCCGCGGACCTGCGCACGGCCAAGGCGTCGGGCACGGCGTCGAGGCCGGTCGTCACCGCCAGCATTCCGGAGGCCGCGAGGAAGAGCGTGGCCGGACGCCTGGACCAGTCGATGCAGATCGGCAACGAGGGTGCCGGCGTGGTCGTGGCCGCCGGTGCCTCGCCGGAGGCCCAGGCGCTGCTCGGCAAGACCGTGGCGGTGCTCGGCGGCGCGATGTACACGCAGTACCGCTGCATCGCCGCCGCCCAGTGCATGCCGCTGGCCGAAGGCACGACCCCGGCCGAGGGCGCGTCCGCCTTCGTCAACCCGCTCACCGCGCTCGGCATGGTCGAGACCATGCGGCGCGAGGGCCACAAGGCGCTGGTGCACACGGCCGCGGCCTCCAATCTCGGCCAGATGCTGAACCGGATCTGCCTGAAGGACGGCATCGCCCTGGTGAACATCGTGCGCAAGAAGGAGCAGGAAGACATCCTGCGCGCGCTCGGTGCCAAGTACGTGTGCAATGCCGCCTCGCCGACCTTCATGCAGGAGCTGACCGATGCGCTGGTCGCCACCGGCGCCACCCTGGCCTTCGACGCCATCGGCGGCGGCACGCTGGCGGGCCAGATCCTGACCTGCATGGAAGCGGCGCTGAACAAGACCGCGGTCGAGTACAGCCGCTATGGTTCTCCCATCCACAAGCAGGTCTACATCTACGGGGGCCTCGACCGCGGGCCGACCGAGTTCACGCGCGGCTTCGGCATGGCGTGGGGCATGGGCGGCTGGCTGCTGTTCCCGTTCCTGCAGAAGATCGGGGCCGACGGGGCGGCGAAGCTCAAGGCGCGCGTGGCGGCCGAGCTCAAGACCACGTTTGCGAGCCGCTACACCGCGGAGCTCTCGCTGGTCGAGGCGCTGAGCCTGGACCGGATCGCGGTCTATTCCCGCCACGCGACCGGCGAGAAGGCCCTGCTGAATCCCAATAAATAGCGATATTGCCCTCCGCTCCCTCACTGCGTGGGGGCGCTGCCCCCAAGACCAGGACGCTACCCCAGGGCGAGGCGGTTGCCGCCGCCGCTCGCCGTCTTGCGAGCACCGTCCGGGCCATAGAACAGCTGGACGCTCGATTGCAGGAAGTGCAGGGCGCGCTGCGTGAAATCGAGGTGTGAGTGCACCATCGAGCCGTTGCGCAGATTGCGTGCCTTGGCCTCATCGGCCAGCGCCAGCAGGCAGACCCAGGCTTGGCGCGTGGGCTCGCCGGCGGCCGCCGCGGCCGCATCGGCGCCGTCCGGTCCGGGTTCGAATCCCAGCGCCACCTGTGCGGTTTCGCGCTGGCGGTCCAGCGTGGCCATGCGGTCCAGCAGCGCGACTTTCTGTTCGGTGAGCGCGGGCAGTTCGCCAAAGCGGGCATTCGCCATGGCTTGCTCTTCCTGGTCGAGGACGCCCAGGAACTCCTCGACGCAGGATTTTTCTGCGTGCAGGTAGAGCAGCATGGTGTTCATGGCTTCAGGCCAGGGTCGAGCAGGTCGCGCACGCTGGCCAGCAGGCCGCTGGCGATCCGCTCGGGGTGGACCTCGTAGCGACCGGCGCGGATGTCCTCGCGGATCGCCGCGACGCGGGCAGCGTCGAAGTCACTGCCACCGGGCGCGCTGGGCATGGCGTGAACCTGTCCCGTGACCGGCGCCGCGGCGCTGGCGACACCGCTCTTGGAGGCGGCAGCCGCCTTGGCCGGGCGGTTGAAAGGCGTGGCCGAGGGGCCGGGGGGATCGATTTTCAAGATGATTCCTCAATGGGCTGACCCGTATATCGGCGGACGCAGCAAGAACTTTAGGCTGAAGTTTGCACAAATTTCGATCGGCAGCCCATATGGAAAACCAGGCGGGCCCCCAGGCCGGGGCCAGGCCGGCGCCGGGCCGCCCCAAGGCGGCCTGCGGCCCCCTCGGGGGCAGCGACCCACACGAAGTGGGGGAGCGTGGGGGCCATCCAGGCCGGCGCCGGGCCGCCCCAAGGCGGCCTGCGGCCCCCTCGGGGGCAGCGACCCACACGAAGTGGGGGAGCGTGGGGGCCATCCAGGCCGGCGCCGGGCCGCCCCAAGGCGGCCTGCGGCCCCCTCGGGGGGCAGCGACCCACACGCAGTGGGGGAGCGTGGGGGCCATCTACTGGGCCAGCCGGATCTGCCCGTCCTCGGCTGCCACGCCGGTGAGCAGGCGGCCGTCGCGGGTCTTGGCCTGTACGGTCGCGCCGACCTCGGCCCGGGTCATGGCCTTGCCTTCGGTGCTGACCGTGAAACCCTGGCCTTGCGCCACCAGCTGCACCGTCTGGCCCTGCTGGATCACGACCACGCCGCGCATCAGCTCCCTGCGCAGCGGCGCGCCGGCGGCGATGCGGTTGGCGGCCACCACGCCCTGCAGCGCCGAGGCGTCGGTGATCACCGAGCGCGGCAGGTCGCCGAGATCGCCGCTGCGCTCGACCACGTCGGCGGCGCCCAGGGCCTCGCCCGCCTCGATCGCGCGCGCGGCGGCGTAGTAGCGGCCCTCGACGGCGACCTGGGCCGGCACGAACCGGGTCCAGGCGCTGTCGCCGCGGCAGCGCAGGCCGATGGAGATTCGTCCCCGGGGCGTCGTGCCGTTGGGCAGGAAGGCCTCGAAGTCCTCGCAGGCCGGCAGCGCGCCCGCGAGCTTCACGCTGAACGTGACCTTGCCGGGCAGGCCGGTGGTCTGCTTGTGCAGCAGCTGGTCGATCGCGGACCGCGCGCCCTCGGGCAGCGCGGGCGCTGCCGCTGCGGGCGAAGCGCCCGCGAGTGCCATCAGGCCGGGCAGCACGATGCGCGAAAGGCGTTTCCAGGATGGGCGTTGTGGCATGGGCGGTCTCTCGCAGACGCGCAGGTGCTTGAAGAGAGGGAAGCGCACCGGCGCCAGGTGATTCTAGGAATCGATCCCTCGAGGCGATGGCGCGAAGTACCGGCGAAATGCCCCTTTGTTCAGCCCATTGCAAACGCGATGCGTGCATAGACTCGCTTTCCATCTGTCGCCATGCCGTCTTGTGCGGACGCGATGCCAACCGATGGAACCACATGATCGACAAGCTCGATGCGGCACTCAGCTTCAACCGCGAGGCTCTCAATCTGCGGGCCCAGCGCCAGGAGGTGCTGGCCGCCAATATCGCCCACGCCGACACGCCGAACTACAAGGCGCGCGATTTCGATTTCGCGAGCCGGCTGACGCAGGCCGTGGAGCAGGGACGGCAGTCGCAGTCCTTTGCGCTCGTGACCACCTCGTCGCGCCACATGGCCGGCGAGGCGAAGGCGATGCCCGACCAGGATCTGCTCTACCGCGTGCCGAGCCAGTCGAGCATCGACGGCAACAGCGTCGAGATGGATGCCGAGCGCATCAACTTCGCCGACAACGCGCTGCGCTACGAGTCCAACCTGACGGTGATCGGCGCCAAGATCAAGACGCTGCTGGCCGCTGTGCAGCAGTAGGAAGAGGAAAGAACGCCATGCCGTTTCCCAGCACTTCCATGAACATCTTCAACGTGGCGGGTTCCGCCATGGCCGCGCAATCGCAGCGCATGAACGTGACCGCGAGCAACCTCGCCAATGCCGAGAGCGCGGCCAGCCCCGACGGCCAGCCCTACCGCGCCAAGCAGGTGGTGTTCGAGGTCGCGGCCTCGGGCCGGCAGGACATCGGCGGCGTCAAGGTCGCCGGCGTGATCGAGGACTCGGCGCCCGCGAAGCTGGTCTTCGACCCCCGGAGCCCGCACGCCAATGCCGACGGCTACGTCGCGATGCCCAACGTCAACGTGGTCGAGGAGATGACCAACATGATCTCGGCCTCGCGCAGCTACCAGGCCAATGTCGAGGTCCTCAACACCGCCAAGACGCTGATGCTCAAGACGCTGACCGTCGGCCAGTAAACAACATCCCAGAAAGCTCCCATGGCCATCTCCGATACCTCTTCCATTTCCGGCGCCAATGCAGCCAGCGCAGCGGCTGGCACCGCCGGCGCCTCCAATGCCGACAGCGAGCAGCGCTTTCTCAAGCTGCTGGTCACGCAGCTCAACAACCAGGACCCGCTCAGCCCGATGCAGAACGCCGAGCTGACTTCGCAGCTGGCGCAGATGAGCACGGTGAGCGGCATCGAGAAGCTCAACAGCACGCTGTCGGGCCTGGTGAGCCAGACCGGCTCCAACCAGGTGCTGCAGGCCGCCTCGCTGATCGGCTACAGCGTGCTGTCGCCCGGCAACACCCTCGCCACCAAGGCGCCCGAGGAGGGCAAGGATCCGGCGGTGCAGGCCTTCGCGGTCCAGCTGCCCGGCTCGGCCGGCGATGTGCAGATCAAGATCGTCGACGCCACCGGCAAGACCGTGCGCACGATCGAGGCCGGCTCGATGACCGAAGGCGTCAACGCCGCCACCTGGGACGGCAAGGACGACGCCGGCAACGTGGTGCCGGCGGGCAGCTACAAGTTTGCCGTGGCCGCCAGCAACGGCGGCACCGCCGTCCAGGCCACGGCGCTGACCTTTGCGCAGGTGGCAGCGGTCAAGCAGGGCGCCGGCGGCGTCACTCTCGAACTGGCATCGGGCCAGAGCATCGGGCTGTCCGACGTGCGGATGTTCCTCTGAGGACCGTCGCGCGCTTTCCTCCGCCGGCGGCTTTCCGGCCGCGGGCCTTCTCTTCAATGCTTCGAACCAAGGATTCATCATGAGCTTTTCCCAAGGCGTCAGCGGGCTCGGCGTGGCCGCCGCGAACCTCGATGTGATCGGCAACAACATCGCCAACTCGGGCACCATCGGCTTCAAGTCGGCGGCCGCGACCTTCCAGGACATCTATGCGGGTTCCCGGATCGGGCTCGGTGCCTCGGTGTCCGGCGTGGTGCAGAACTTCACGCAGGGCGTGACGCAGACCAGCAGCCGACCCTTGGACGTCGCGATCCTCAGCGGCGACGGCTTCTTCCGAATGACCAGCACCAGCGGCGAAGTCATGTACTCGCGCAACGGCCAGTTCACCAAGGACAAGGACGGCTACATCGTCAACGCTGGCGGCCTGCGCCTGACCGGCTACGGCGTCAACGCCAGCGGCGGCATCAACGGCGGCACGCCGTCGGCGATCCAGATCCCGACTCAGGCCATGACGCCGAATGCGACCACCGGCGTCGACGCCGAGTTCAATCTCGATGCGCGCAACACGGTGCCGATCAAGACGCCGTTCAACGCCACCGATTCGGCGACCTTCAACTATTCCAACGCCGCCGGCCCGATCTACGACTCGCTGGGCAATGCGCATGACCTGTCGGTCTATTTCGTGAAGACCGGTGCCAATGCTTGGAGCGTCTACGGAACGGCCGACGGCGCGCCGATCAACGGCGGTGCCGCGTTGTCCAATATGACCTTCGACACCAACGGCAACCTCACGGCACCCGTGGGCGGCGCGATCACGCTGCCGGCGCTGAATTTCGCCAACGGCTCGTCGCCGGTCAACATCAAAGTCGACCTCAGCGGCACGACGCAGTTCGGCACCGCCAACGGCATGAGCAAGCTGAGCCAGGACGGCTACACCTCGGGCGTGCTGACCTCGTTCTCGATCAATCCGGACGGCACCATCACCGGCAAGTATTCCAACGAGCAGTCCAAGCTGATGGGCCAGGTCGTGCTGTCGTCCTTCGCAAACCCGAACGGGCTCGAGCCGAAGGGCGACAACATGTACGCCGAGACGCAGGCCTCGGGCTCGGCCCTCACCAGCACTCCGGGTGAAGGCACCAAGCAGGGCTCGCTGGCCGCGGGCGCGCTCGAGTCCTCCAACGTCGACCTGACGTCCGAACTGGTCAACCTGATCGTCGCGCAGCGCAACTACCAGGCCAATGCGCAGACCGTGAAGACGCAGGACCAGGTCATGCAGACGCTGATGAACATCCGCTGACGCGCGGCCCTGAACAGACGCAGTCCCTCACTACCAGGAGCACACAGTGGATCGAATGTTGTATGTCGCCATGAGCGGCGCCAAGCAGGCCATGGAGCAGCAGGCCTCGGTCGCCAACAACATGGCGAACGTCTCGACCCCGGGTTTCCGGGCGCAGATCAACAACTTCCGCGCCGTGCCGGTGGTCGGCGAGGAAGCGCCGACGCGCGCCTTCGTGGCCGCGACCACCCCGGGCGCCGACTTCACGCATGGCCCGCTGACCGAAACCGGCCGCGAGCTCGACGTCGCGGTGCGCGGCGAAGGCTGGCTGGTGGTGCAGACGCCGGGTGGCGGCGAGGCCTACACCCGCGTCGGCAACCTGCAGGTCGGTGCCGACGGGCAGGTGATGACCATGGGCGCGCGGCCGGTGGTGGGCGACGGCGGTCCGCTGGTGATCCCGCCCGGCTCGACCGTGACTATCGCCGCCGACGGCTCGATCGCGGCGCGCGGCGCCGGCGATCCGGCGGTGGGCGTGGCACAGGTCGGGCGCCTGAAGCTGGTCAACCCGCCCGTCGCCAGCCTGGTGCGCGGCGATGACGGCTTGTTCCGCATGCGCGACGGGCTGCCGCCGGCCGAGGCCGATGCCAACGTCGTGGTCGCCGCCGGCATGGTCGAGGGCAGCAACGTCAATCCGGTCGAGGCCATGGTGGCCATGATCGCCAACGGCCGCAGCTTCGAGATGCAGATGAAGTCGATCCAGACCGCCGACACCAACGCGCAGTCGGCCAACAAGCTGCTGGCCTACGGCTGAGCCGCAACACCCCCGCAGGAGTAATTCAATGATTCGTTCCCTTTATGTGGCCAAGACCGGCCTCGAAGCCCAGCAGACGCAGCTCGACGTCGTGTCCAACAACCTGGCCAACGTCGGCACCACCGGCTTCAAGCGCAGCCGCGCGGTGTTCGAGGATCTGATGTACCAGAACCTGCGCCAGGTCGGCGGCCAGACCTCCGACCAGACGCGCCTGCCCTCGGGCCTGCAGGTCGGCACCGGCGTGCACGTGGTCGCCACCGAGCGCATCCACGCGCAGGGCAACATGACCAAGACCGACAACCCGAAGGATGTGGCGATCAATGGCGCGGGCTTCTTCCAGGTGCTGATGCCGGACGGCACCACCTCCTACTCGCGCGACGGTTCCTTCCAGACCGACCGCGACGGCCAGCTCGTGACCGCCAGCGGCTTCACGATCCAGCCGGCGATCACGATCCCGCAGAACGCGACCAGCCTGACGGTCGGCCGCGACGGCATCGTCTCGGTCACCCAGGCCGGCAGCACCGCCACGGTGCAGGTGGGCCAGTTGCAGCTCGCCACTTTCCTGAACCCCGCCGGCCTGCAGAGCGTGGGCGAGAACCTCTACCACGAGACCGATTCGTCGGGCGCGCCCAACCTCGTGAACCCGGGCCTCGACGGCGCCGGCATCCTGAGCCAGGGCTATGTCGAGGCCTCGAACGTCAACGTGGTCGAGGAACTGGTCAACATGATCGCGACGCAGCGCGCCTACGAGATCAACAGCAAGGCGATCCAGAGCTCCGACCAGATGCTGCAACGGCTGGCGCAGCTGTGATCACCCCCAGGCTTGCCCACTTCGTGTGGCCGCCCACCCCCTCGCCGGGGGCAACGCCAGCGGCCCGGCAAAGCCGGTTCCGCGGAGTTCCTGGAATGGGACCGCTGCTTGCGATGGGTGCGGTGCTGCTGGCCACGGGCTGCGCCCAGATCCCGCGCGATCCGCTGGTGCACCAGCCGATGACGGCGCGTGCGGAACCGCAGGCGATCTCGCCGGCGCGCGAAGCCAGTGGCTCGATCTTCCAGGAAACGAATCGCAGCGTCGCGCTGTTCGAGGACCGCCGGCCACGCAACGTCGGCGACATCCTGACCATCGTCATCAGCGAGAAGCTCAACGCCAGCAAGAACTCCGGCGCCAACGCGAGCCGCGACGGCAGCGTGGGCGCGGCCTTCGCCTCCATTCCCAAGGTGCTCGGCGGCCTGCTCGATGGCCAGGACGCCAAGCTCTCGGGCAAGAACGCGCTCACCGCCAAGGGCGGTGCCAACGCGGCCAACACCTTCACCGGCGTGATCACGGTCACGGTCGTGGACGTGCTGGGCAACGGCAACCTGCTGGTCAGCGGCGAGAAGCAGATGGGTATCAACCAAGGCACCGAGTTCATCCGCTTCTCGGGCGTGGTGAACCCGCGCACGGTGACCGGCAACAACACCGTGCTGTCGACACAGGTGGCCGACGCGCGCATCGAATACACGGCCAAGGGCTACATCGACGAGGCGCAGCACATGGGCTGGATGCAGAGAATTTTCCTGAACGTGATGCCCTTCTGACCATGACACATTCCCTGTCCAGTCCACCTCGCGTGGCCACCCATTCCCAGGACGGCGCATCGGCGCTGCGGCGCGCCCGGATCCCGGCCTTCGTCAAGGCGGCAGCTGGCATCGGCTTCGCGGTGCTGTTCGCGCTGTGCCTGCCTCCGCCCGCGAAGGCCGAGCGCCTGAAGGAGCTCGCCAGCATCCAGGGCGTGCGCGACAACGCCCTGATCGGCTACGGCCTGATGGTGGGCCTCGACGGCACCGGCGACCAGACCATGCAGACGCCGTTCACGACCCAGAGCCTGAACAACATGCTGCAGCAGCTCGGCATCACGATCCCGCAGGGCGTGAACATGCAGCTCAAGAACGTCGCCGCGGTGATGGTCACGGCCACGCTGCCGTCGTTTGCGCGGCCGGGACAGACCATCGACGTCACCGTGTCCTCGATGGGCAACGCCAAGAGCCTGCGCGGCGGCACCTTGCTGATGACACCGCTCAAGGGCGTGGACGGCGCGGTGTACGCGATCGCCCAGGGCAACATGGTGGTCGGCGGCGCCGGCGCCTCGGCCAACGGCAGCAAGGTCCAGATCAACCAGCTCAGTTCCGGACGCATTCCCGCCGGCGGGACCGTCGAGCGCGTGGTCGAAGCCGCGGTCGGCGGCGACGGCGGTCTCACGCTCGAACTGATGCGCTCCGACTTCGGCACCGCGCAGCGCGCGGTGGAGGCGATCGACCGCCAGTTCGGCAGCGGCACCGCCGAGGCGGTCGATGCCCGCGTGATCCGCGTGCGGGTGCCTGCCTCCGCGCAGGCGCGGGTCGGATTCCTGGCCCGCCTCGAAGGCCTGGAGGTCACGCCGACGCAGGCGGTGGCCCGGGTCGTGATCAACGCGCGCACCGGCTCGGTGGTGATGAACCAGGCGGTGCGGGTGAACGACTGCGCGATCGCGCACGGCAGCCTGTCGGTGGTCATCAACACCGAGCCGGTGGTGAGCCAGCCGGGGCCGTTCTCGAATGGCCGCACGGTCACCTCGCAGACCTCGGAGATCTCGATCAACCAGCCCGGCGGCGCGCTGCAGATGGTGCGCGGCGGCGCCTCGCTGGCCGACGTGATCAAGGGGCTCAACTCCCTGGGCGCGAATCCGATGGATCTGGTGTCGATCCTGCAAGCCATGAAGACGGCCGGCGCCCTGCGCGCCGAGCTCGAGATCATCTGAGGCCGGACATGGCGATCACCGCAGCCAATTCAGGGTCAGGCAGCGACGCGGCCAGCCGCGCCGGCGCGCTGGACCAGCGCTTCGCGCTCGATGTCCAGGGTGTCGATGCGCTGCGGCGCACCGTGCGCAGCTCGCCCGAGGAGGGCCTCAAGCAGGTCTCGCGGCAGTTCGAGGCCATGTTCATGAACATGGTGCTCAAGAGCATGCGCGAGGCGACGCCGTCGGGCGGCCTGCTCGATGGACAGAACGAGAAGATCTACACGTCGATGCTGGACCAGCAGCTGTCGCAGAACCTTTCGGGCCGCGGCCTGGGGCTGGCCGAGGCGATGCTGGCGCAGCTGCAGCGGGCGGCCTCCGCCGGCGCGGGCGATGGCGATCCGAATCCGGCCGGCCTGTCGCTGGCGCCGCGCGGCGGCCTGCCGCTGTCGCCGCAGGCCGGCATCCCGCTCGGCTCGTTGCCTTCGACGCCGACCGGCCGCGTCGACCTGAGCGCCTACCAGGTCAACAACGACCGCTCGGGCGGTGCGGCCGGGGCGGTCGCGTCGTTGCAGGGCCACGTCGACAGCTTCGTCAACCGCATGGGCGCCTCGGCGCAGGCCGCGAGTGCCGCCAGCGGCGTGCCGGCGCCGCTGATCCTGGCGCAGGCCGCGCTCGAATCCGGCTGGGGCAAGCGCGAGATCCGCGCCGACGACGGCACGCAGAGCTTCAACCTGTTCGGCATCAAGGCCGACCGCAGCTGGCAGGGGCCGGTGGTCGAGACCACCACCACCGAATACGTGGATGGCGAGCCGCAGCGCATCCGCGCGAAGTTCAGGGCCTACGGCTCCTACGAGGAAGCCTTCACCGACTACGCGCGCTTCATGACCCGCAATCCGCGCTACGCCAACGTGCTGGCGACCAACGATCCGACCGAAGCCGCGCACGGCCTGCAGCGCGCGGGCTACGCGACCGATCCGCAGTACGGCCAGAAACTGGTTCGCATCATGCAGAAGTTCGTCTGAGCGCCGGCGCGAGCAAGGCGATCCTCGTTCGAACAACACTTCACAGCCCACCCCAAAGGAATCCCATGGCAGAGATCACGAGCCTTCAGACACATGCGGGCGGCGCTGCCTCCGCGCCCCTCTCGAACGCGAACGCGAACCGGCTGGAGGTGGTCACCTTCACGCTGGGCGAGGAGGAGTACGGCATCGACATCCAGAAGGTGCAGGAGCTGCGCGGCTACGACGCGGTGACGCGGATCGCGAACGCGCCGGAGTACATCAAGGGGGTGGTGAACCTGCGCGGAATCATCGTTCCGATCATCGACATGCGGATCAAGTTCGCGCTGGGGACGCCGAGCTATGACCAGTTCACGGTGGTGATCGTGCTGAACATCGGGGGGCGGGTGGTGGGGATGGTGGTGGACAGCGTGTCGGACGTGATCACGCTGTCGCCGGAACAGATCAAGCCGGCGCCGGCGATGGGCTCGGTGCTGGACACGGACTACCTGATCGGGCTGGGGACGCTGGACGAGCGGATGCTGATCCTGGTGGACATCGACCGGCTCATGTCGAGCGACGACATGGGCCTGATCGAGAAGCTGGCCGCCTGAGGCCGGCAGCGGCCAGAAGCATCAGAGACAACCAACGAATCGATCGGAGCATGGAATGAAAGAATGGAAGATCGGCACCCGCCTGGGTGCCGGGTTCGCCTTGATCCTGGCCCTGGTGGCCGCGATCGCGTGCATCGGCGTGCTGCGCCTGCAGGCGGTGGGCGATGCCACCCACGACATGGCGAAGCGCTCGCTGGCGAAGGAGCGGCTGGCCGCGAGCTGGCTGCTCGGCACCAGCACCAACAGCGTGCGCACCTATTCGCTTCTGAAGTCCGGCGACCCCGAGGTCCAGGAGTACCTGCAGAAGGGCATGGCCAAGACCAGCAGCACGATCTCCGAGACCCAGAAGAAGCTCGAAGAGCTGCTGAGCTCGCCGGAGGAATTGGCGCTGTCGGCAGACATCAAGAAGAAGCGCGCCGAATACATCGAGCTGCGGAACATGCTCCTGAAGCTCAAGGCCGACGGCAAGCAGGAGGAGGCGATGGGCATCGCCAGGGACAAGCTGGTGCCCACGCTCGACGGCTACGACGCCAGCATCCGCAGCATCCTGGCCCATGAAGAAGAGCAGATCGACAAGTCGGCGGCCGAGATCGATGCGCTCTATCGCGCAGGCCGCATCAACCTGATCGCGCTCGCCGCGGCCGCGCTGGCGCTGGGTTCGCTGCTGGCGTGGCTGCTGACGCGCAGCATCGTGCAGCCGATCGACGAGGCGCTGCTGATCGCCGACACCGTGGCCTCCGGCGACCTGAGCAAGGAATTCGAGACCGATCGCGGCGGTGATTTCGGCCGGCTGTTGCGCGGCATGGGCGAGATGGAAGACACCTTGACCGACCTGGTGGGGCGCATCAAGACCTCGACCGACTCGATCGTGGTCGCCTCCCAGGAGATCGCGGCGGGCAACCAGGACCTGTCGTCGCGCACCGAAGAGCAGGCCAGTTCGCTGGAACAGACCGCGGCGTCGATGGAAGAGCTGACCTCGACCGTGAAGCAGAACGCCGACAACGCGCGCCAGGCCAACCAGCTGGCGGCCTCGGCCTCCGAAGTGGCGGTCAAGGGCGGCGAAGTGGTGAGCCAGGTGGTGGACACCATGGCGTCCATCAATGCCTCTTCCAAGAAGATCGTCGACATCATCGGTGTCATCGACGGCATCGCCTTCCAGACCAACATCCTGGCGTTGAACGCGGCGGTGGAAGCCGCCCGGGCGGGCGAGCAGGGCAAGGGCTTTGCGGTCGTGGCCGCCGAAGTCCGCAACCTCGCGCAGCGCTCGGCGGCCGCGGCCAAGGAGATCAAGGGCCTGATCGACGACTCGGTGGGCAAGGTCGGCGCGGGCAGCGCGCTGGTGGCCGAAGCGGGCAAGACCATGGAAGAGATCGTCGGCAGCGTGAAGCGCGTGACGGACATCATGGGCGAGATCACGGCGGCGAGCCAGGAGCAGACCTCCGGGATCGAGCAGATCAACCAGGCGGTCACGCAGATGGACCAGGTGACGCAGCAGAACGCGGCGCTGGTCGAGGAGGCCTCGGCCGCGGCGCAATCGCTGCAGGCGCAGGCCGGCAATCTGTCGCAGATCGTCGGCACCTTCAAGCTGGGCGACGACGCCGGGGCCGAACCGAGCCGCGCCCCCGTGCGCGCTACGCCGCTCGCCGTCAGCGCGCCCGGGGCACGCGCCAAGGCATCCGCCCCGGCCCTGCGTCCCAAGGCGGCCGCGCCCGCACCCCGGCCCGCCACGGCCGGCGCGGGCGACTGGACCGAGTTCTAGACCCGGGCGCGATGCCGTCCCGACCCATCCGTTCGATCATTGAAAGAAGAGTGTCATGAGTGTGAGAGATCTGAAAATAGGCACGCGCCTGGGCGTCGGCTTCGCCGCCATGCTGGTGCTGATCGTCCTTATATCCGCGACCGGCATGCTGCGCCTCGCCAATGTCGGCAACGCCACGCATCAGATGGTCGAAGGCCCGCTGGTCAAGGAGCGCATGGTCGGCGAATGGGCCAAGCTGCTCGCGGCCAGCATCGTGCGCACCTTCGCCATCGTCAAGGCGACCGACAGCGCCACCGAAGCCTATTTCAAGAAGGAGCTGACCGCGGGCCAGGCGCTCATCAACCCGCTCCAGAAACAGCTGGAGACACTGCTGACCTCGCCCGAGGAAAAGAAGCTCTACGCCGAAGTGGCCGATGCGCGGCGGACCGTGCTCGAGATGCTGGGTACCCTGAACAAGCTCAAGGCCGCCAATGACATGGAAGGCGCCAACAAGCTGGCCGACAACCAGTTCGCGGCCGGACTCTCGACCTACGAAAAGGCAGTCGGCGCCCTTGCCGCCCACGAGCACGCCCAGATCGACGCCACGGCGAAGAGCATCGAGGAAGAGCACGACGCCGGCCGCACTTCGATGGCCGTGCTGGCCGCTGTCGCGCTGGTCGTGGGCGCCTTTCTGGCCTGGCGCCTGACGGTCGGCATCGTTCGCCCGCTGGGCCAGGCCGTGAAGGTGGCCGAGACGGTGGCGGCCGGTGACTTGAGCGCGCGCATCCAGGTGGAAAGCCGCGACGAGACCGGCCAGCTGATGCAGGCCCTGCAACACATGAACGACAGCCTGTCGAGGGTGGTAGGCGAAGTGCGCACGGGCACCGACACCATTGCGACCGCCTCGGGCCAGATCGCCACGGGCAACCAGGACCTGTCGTCGCGCACCGAGGAGCAGGCGAGCTCGCTGGAAGAGACCGCGGCCTCGATGGAAGAGCTCACGAGCACGGTGAAGCAGAACGCCGACAACGCGCGGCAGGCGAACCAGCTGGCCGTCTCGGCCTCCGAGGTGGCGGTGCGCGGCGGCAGCGTGGTGGGCCAGGTGGTCGACACCATGGGCTCGATCAATGCCTCCTCGCGCAAGATCGTGGACATCATCGGCGTCATCGACGGCATCGCCTTCCAGACCAACATCCTGGCGCTGAACGCGGCGGTGGAAGCCGCGCGGGCCGGCGAGCAGGGCCGGGGCTTCGCGGTGGTGGCGTCGGAAGTGCGCAGCCTGGCGCAGCGCTCGGCGGCTGCGGCCAAGGAGATCAAGACGCTGATCGGAGACTCGGTGGACAAGGTCGAGGAAGGCAGCAAGCAGGTGGCGCAAGCGGGCCGGACGATGGAAGAGATCGTGGACAGCGTGAAGCGCGTGACGGACATCATGGGCGAGATCACGGCGGCGAGCCAGGAGCAGACCTCGGGGATCGAGCAGATCAACCAGGCGATCACGCAGATGGACCAGGTGACGCAGCAGAACGCGGCGCTGGTGGAAGAGGCCGCGGCGGCCGCCGGCTCGCTGCAGGAACAGGCGTCGAGCCTGGTGCAGGCGGTGAGCGTCTTCAAGGTGGGAGCCGGCAGCGGCGGACGCAGCGAGCCTGCATTCGGAGGGCCTCGCGCGGACGGCTGAACCGAATTTTCAAAGCCAGCCCTTCAGGACTGGCGACCCGCTGCCGATAACCCGGAGAGAGTCATTTCCCAACCACGCAGGTCGTGAGCATGTGCAGGCTCGAATTCGAATCCGGACGCGGTGCATCCGCACGCGCGTCGAACCCATTGGAAAGCGCTGAAGCGAATGCGTGTCAATCTACCCGTCAACGACCAGGAATATCGGCTGCCGAAGGGCGCAGCCCTGGTGTCCCGCACCGATCTCAAGGGGCGCATCACCTACGTCAACCCGACCTTCGTGGAGGTCAGCGGCTACGCCCTCGATGAGCTCATGGGCAAGGCCCACAACATCGTGCGCCATCCCGACATGCCGCCGGAGGCCTTCTCCGACATGTGGGACACGCTGGCTCGCGGCCTGCCCTGGACCGGCCTGGTCAAGAACCGCCGCAAGAACGGCGATTTCTACTGGGTCCAGGCGAACGTGACGCCGATCCACCGCAACGGCGTGACCGAGGGCTACATGTCGGTGCGCCGAGAACCCGATCGTGCCGAAGTCGACCAAGCCGGGCGGATCTATCGCCGCATTCTCGACGGCCAGGCATCGGGCCTGCGGATCTTCCAGGGGGAGGTGGTCTCCCGCGGCATCTCGGACCCGATCGGCAGCCTGCGCCGCATTCCGATCCGGCGCCGGATTTCCGGGGTCGCCGCCGGTGCCGCGATGCTCTCGCTGGGCATCGGCGCCGTGGCCTGGTCGGCGGTCGCACCGCTCGCCGCGGCATCGAGCGCGCCCGGCTGGTTGCCGACGCTGATCGCGGGAGCGTCGCTGGGCTCCGCGCTGGCCTGGATCGGTCTGGGTCATTTCCTCGCACGCACGGTCTTCCAACCGCTGGATCAGGCCGTGTGCGTTGCGCAGGCCATCGCGGGCGGCGCGTTGACCGAGTTCCAGATCCGTCCCGGCGACGAGACCAAGGGCTTGCTGCGGGCGCTGAACCAGATGAGCGCGAACCTGTTCGCGATCGTTGCGGATGTCGGGGCCAGCGTCGCCGGCGTGATGACCGCCTCGGGCCAGATCGCCGCGGGCAACCAGGACCTGTCGTCGCGCACCGAGGAGCAGGCGAGTGCGCTGGAACAGACCGCGGCCTCGATGGAAGAGCTCACGAGCACCGTGAAGCAGAACGCCGACAACGCGCGCCAGGCCGACGAGCTCGCAGCCTCTGCATCGGAGGTGGCTGTGAAGGGCGGGGAGGTGGTGAGCCAGGTGGTCGACACCATGGCCTCGATCAACGCGTCCTCGCGCCGGATCGTCGACATCATTG
The DNA here is from genome assembly GCF_056405555.1 of Variovorax sp. P1_G12. Lineage (NCBI taxonomy): Bacteria > Pseudomonadati > Pseudomonadota > Betaproteobacteria > Burkholderiales > Comamonadaceae > Variovorax > Variovorax sp. P1_G12. The sequence goes on from NZ_JBFUBW010000019.1 coordinate 136,175, forward strand.
GCGTCATCGACGGCATCGCCTTCCAGACCAACATCCTGGCGCTGAACGCCGCGGTGGAAGCCGCGCGGGCCGGCGAACAGGGCCGGGGCTTCGCGGTGGTGGCGGCCGAGGTGCGCAACCTCGCGCAGCGCTCCGCCGGCGCGGCCAAGGAGATCAAGGGCCTGATCGACGACTCGGTGGGCAAGGTCGGCGCGGGCAGCGCGCTGGTGGCCGAGGCGGGCAAGACCATGGAAGAGATCGTCGGCAGCGTGAAGCGCGTGACCGACATCATGGGCGAGATCACGACGGCGAGCCGGGAGCAGACCTCGGGGATCGAGCAGATCAACCAGGCCATCACGCAGATGGACCAGGTGACGCAGCAGAACGCGGCACTGGTGGAAGAGGCCGCGGCCGCCGCGCAGTCGCTGCAGGCGCAGGCCGGGGGCCTGGTGGACGCAGTCAGCGTCTTCAGGATGGATGCCGGGGGCAGCACCCGCGGCAAGAGCAAGTTTCAAGTCATGGAGTCAACGAAATGAACGCAGATCAAGGCAAGCAGTCCCTCCAGGAAGCAGCCGCTCCGGCGGCGCGCGCGGCCAGGCCGCTCGAGTTTCTTTCCTTCACGCTGGGCGAGGAGGAATACGGCATCGACATCCAGAAGGTACAGGAACTGCGCGGCTACGACGCGGTGACGCGGATCGCGAACGCGCCGGAGTACATCAAGGGGGTGGTGAACCTGCGCGGGATCATCGTTCCGATCATCGACATGCGGATCAAGTTCGCGCTGGGGACGCCGAGCTACGACCAGTTCACGGTGGTGATCGTGCTGAACATCAGAGGCCGGGTGGTGGGGATGGTGGTGGACAGCGTGTCGGACGTGATCACGCTGTCGCCGGAGCAGATCAAGCCGGCGCCGGCAATGGGCTCGGTGCTGGACACGGACTACCTGATCGGGCTGGGGACGCTGGACGAGCGGATGCTGATCCTGGTGGACATCGACCGGCTCATGTCGAGCGAGGAAATGGGCCTGATCGAGGCCGCCGCGGTCTGAAATAAAGCGAACTTCCAACTCCGAGCCCCCTCATGAATCTCCTGTCCAACGTTCGCATCGGAACCCGCCTCGCCATCGGCTTCGCCATCGTCCTGGGCCTGACGATGGTCTCGACCACGATTGCGCTGGTCAGTGCGCGAAACAACGCGGAAGCCACCCGCCACATGATGCAGATGCCGCTGGCCAAGGAGCGGCTCATCGCGGACTGGTACGTGCTGACCTATTCGGCCATCGCGCGCACCTCGATGATCGCCAAGACCACCGACGAGACGCTGCCCGTCACCTTCGCCGAGGTGATTTCCGACAGCGTCAAGAAGGGCAGCGAGACCATGGCGAAGGTCGAGGCGCTGCTGGCGACCGACTCCGAGAAGGCGACCTTCAAGTCGATCGTCGAGCTGCGCGCGAAGTACCAGGCCGCCAAGGAGCTGGTGGGCAAGGCGAAGGCGAGCGGTAACGCGGAGGAGACGGAGCGCGTCTTCAAGGCGTCGTTCCTGCCGGCGGCGAAGGCCTACGAAAGCCGCGTGCTCGAATTGCTGTCGATGGAACGGCAGGCGATCGACGACATGGGCCGCGCGATCGATGCGGCCAACGAGCGCGGCGTCGTCCTGCGGCTTCTGCTGAGCATCCTGACGGTGGTCCTCGGCAGCCTGTTCGCGTGGTTCATTTCGCGCAGCATCACGAGGCCGCTCGACAAGGCGGTCAAGGTGGCGGAGTCGGTGGCGGCGGGCGACTTGAGCACGCGCATCCAGGTGGAAAGCCGCGACGAGACCGGCCAGCTGATGCAGGCGCTGAAGCACATGAACGACAGCCTCGCGAAGGTGGTGGGCGAAGTGCGCAGCGGCACCGACACGATCGCGACGGCGTCGAACCAGATCGCCACCGGCAACCAGGACCTGTCGTCGCGCACCGAAGAGCAGGCCAGCTCGCTGGAACAGACCGCGGCCTCGATGGAGGAACTCACCAGCACGGTGAAGCAGAACGCCGACAACGCGCGGCAGGCGAACCAGCTGGCGGTCTCGGCCTCCGAGGTGGCGGTGCGAGGCGGCAGCGTGGTGGGCCAGGTGGTGGGCACCATGGGCTCGATCAACGCCTCCTCGCGCAAGATCGTGGACATCATCGGCGTCATCGACGGCATCGCCTTCCAGACCAACATCCTGGCGCTGAACGCGGCCGTGGAAGCCGCGCGCGCCGGCGAGCAGGGCCGGGGCTTCGCGGTGGTGGCGTCGGAAGTGCGCAGCCTGGCGCAG
>NZ_JBFUBW010000020.1:0-138000 GCF_056405555.1 Variovorax sp. P1_G12
GCGCCAGGCTGCGCACTTCCGACGCCACCACCGCGAAGCCCCGGCCCTGCTCGCCGGCGCGCGCGGCTTCCACGGCCGCGTTCAGCGCCAGGATGTTGGTCTGGAAGGCGATGCCGTCGATGACGCCGATGATGTCCACGATCTTGCGCGAGGAGGCGTTGATCGAGCCCATGGTGCCCACCACCTGGCCCACCACGCTGCCGCCGCGCACCGCCACCTCGGAGGCCGAGACGGCCAGCTGGTTCGCCTGCCGCGCGTTGTCGGCGTTCTGCTTCACCGTGCTCGTGAGCTCTTCCATCGAGGCCGCGGTCTGTTCCAGCGAACTGGCCTGCTCTTCGGTACGCGACGACAGGTCCTGGTTGCCGGTGGCGATCTGCGTGCTGGCGGTCGACACGTTCGCGACCACGCCGTGCACCTGCTGCAACGACGCCTGGAGCGCCGTGCGCATGCCGTCGATCGCGCGCAGCAGCAGGCCGGTCTCGTCCTTGGCGTAGTTCGTTTCGGGCGTGCCGCTGAGGTCCATCCGGCCGATGGCTTGCGCCGTGGTCTCGGCCCGGCGCAGCGGCAGCGTGATGCTGCGCGCGAGGCCCCAGGCCAGCAGGCTGCCCAGCGCCAGCGTCACCGCGGTGCAGACGGTCAGCAGCATGCTGGTCTGCGCGCGCAGCGCCTGGCCGCGCTGCGCCGCGGCATCGAGGCCGGCGCGCTGCAGGTCCACCATCTGCTGGACGCCGGCCAGGTAGCTGACCGACGTCGGCTCGAAGCGTGCGTTGAAGACGCGGTCGGCGCCCTCGAGGTCGCCGGCCAGCTTGAGCTTGCTGACCTCCTCGCGCGCCGCGAGGTATTCGCGGCGCAGCTCGCCGACCTTCTGGAACAGCGCGCGCTCCTCGGGTTCGGTCATCTGGCCCTCGATGAATTTCTGCAGCGCGTTGGTGTCCTTGATGGCGGCCGCGGTGGCCGGCGCGAAGTAGGCGATCAGGCTCGGATCGCTGCTCTTGGCGATCGCCGCCGCCCGCTGCACGCCGGAGGTCGTGTGGCGCAGCCAGTCGGCGCCGGCGCGCTCGGTCTTGACGTTGTCGTTGACCATGCCGTCGATCTCGACGCCGAGGTCGCGCAGCTTCAGCACCGCGAACACGCTGCTGGCGAGGAACAGCGCCAGGATGGCGCCCAGCACAAGCGCCAGGCGCCTGCCGATCGAGAAATTGCTCAGAAACATGGCCGTGATTCCAGGTGGGACAGAGGGAGAACGCAGGGGTATATCGGCAGCCCGCCGGAAACCTTGAGGGCGCGCTCCATCCGCCCGAATCACGCAGGTCGAGCAAAGCGCCGTCGGTGCGGCGACCTGGCGCCTTGTTTCAGGCCCGTCTTTCGCTGCGGCCGTGCCGGCGTGCGTCGGCAGGCCTCGCCGCGCGGCCCTGGCGGAAGAAGGTGGCCCAGTCGCTGCGTTCGCGGGCGGCATCGATATCGATCGGGTCGTCGGACACCGTGATCAGCCGCAGGGCGTCTTCGCTCGGCAGCGCCTGGCTGGCATAGAGGAAGCGGAGCTCGCAGTCGCCGGCACTGATGGCATCGCCGTTGGCCAGCGCGCGCTCGCGGATCCGCGTCTTGTTGACGAAGGTGCCGTTGCGGCTTGCCAGGTCGGTCAGCACGAAGCGGTCGCCGGTCCAGTGGATCGCCGCGTGATGGCGGCTGACCCCCAGGCTGTCGATGTGAACCCCGCAGGCCGGGTCGCGGCCGATGGTCGTGATCGGCCCCCTGATGTTGACCTGCCGGACGCTGCCGTGGCGGGTCAGGACAATGAGTCTGGACATGTCGATCTCGTAGGGCGGTTGGTTGCAGTGCTTGCATTTCGGCAATCGCGGTCGATTTCTGAAGTCGAAGAAATCGCGAGAACTGAGACATTCGTCGCGGTCGGTGCGTTCGAGATGCGGCGAGTCGCTCGCCGTCGCCGTCGCCGTCCACTACGCTCGCGGGCTTCGGCGCAATCGTTCGCCGTGACATGTCGAGCGGGAAAGAAACTGGCAATGAGAAAAGCGCGCAACGTCTTCTATGTGGTCGACGACCACCCGATGATGAGGGACGCCATTGCCTTGATGCTGCGGCGGTTGCGTCCGGCCGCGGGCATCGTGGAGATCGACCGCCTCGACAAGCTGGCCGGCGCGGTCGAGCGCAATGGCGCCGCCGACCTGATCTGCCTGGACCTGAACCTGCCGGACACCCAGGGTTGCTCGGGCGTGCAGGCGGTTCGGCGTGACCATCCCGAGGTGCCGATCGCGGTCTATTCCGCACTGCCCGCCGCCGACATGGAGGCGCTGTGCCTCGCGGCTGGCGCCGACATCTACATCGAGAAGGCATTGGACGCCGCGGGACTGATCAAGGCGCTGAAGGGCCTGCTGGAGACCGACTCCGACCCGGAAGACGCGCCCGCTGCGCCGGCGCTCGAGAGCGGCGCCAGCCTGACGAAGCGCCAGGGGCAGTTGGTGCAATTGATCGCCGAGGGGCTCGGCAACCGCGAGATGGCCGAGCGGCTCGCGATCAGCGAGGACACGGTCAAGGTCCACATGTGGCGCCTGTACCGGCGCATCGGCGTCAACAGCCGGACCCAGGCGCTGCACTACGCGCGCACCAACGGCCACCTGTCGAGCGCGGCGGCGAGCCTGGTCTAGGCCCGGCGCCGGGGGCGCAGGCACGGGCTGTACCATCCCGCTGCATTGGCGTCCGCCGGACGCGCTGCCCCCACAGGAGAAAAAATGATCGGACGAATCCTTGCCTTGGCCCTGGCGATGCTGCTGGCCGCTTGCGCGAGCCCGGTGACCGTCAAGACCGACTTCGATGCCAAGGCCAGGTTCGACGGCTATCGCAGCTACAGCTGGATCGCCCCCGCGGGCGACGCACCGCTGGTGCCGCAGAGCATCATCCAGGGCATCGACGCCCGGCTGCAGGCGCGCGGCTGGAAGCGGGTCGCCGACGGCGAGGTGCATGTCGCGGCCCACGTGACGACGCGTGACGGCCAGACCTACAACACCTTCTACAGCGGCATCGGCCACGACCTCACCTGGCTCGGATTCGGTCCCGTGCCCGACAGCGTGACGATGTCCACCGACCCGTACCGGGCGGGCACGCTGGTGGTCGACATGTTCGACGCCAAGAGCCGGCGGGCGATCTGGCGCGGCAACGCGGCCGGCATCCTGCCCGACGATCCGTCGCGCCTGAACGCCTCGGTGCAAGGCGCGCTCGACCGGATGTTCGCCGACTTCCCGCCGGGCCCGCCGTCCGGCCGCTGAGGAAGCCCTCGCGCGAATTTCGGCGCCATCGTCCTAAGCAGGGGTGGCGATGGTTGCAGCGGCCAGTGCCGGCTCCACCACCCGCTCGAGCTGCTCGCGCAGCCAGCGGTGGATCGGATCGGCCTGGTGGCGCAGGTGCCAGACCATGTACATCGGCATCGACGGACAAGCCAGGGGCACCGGCGCCATGTCGAGGTCGCGCAGCAGATGGGCGCGCAGCAGGCTGGGCAGCGTGGCGATCGAATCGCCGCCCAGCAGGAATGGACCGATGCCCGCGAAGCTCGGCAGCTGGGCAACGAAGCGCCGCTGCACGCCGCGTTCGGCCAGCTCGTCATCGATGTCGAGCCGGCGCCGAGGCTCGTACAGCACCGTCACATGTTCGGCGGCCAGATACTCGTCCCGGGTGTGCGGCGGCTCTCGCTGGCTGGCATCGTAGAAGACCCGGTACTGGTCCTCGAACAGGCGCTTCTGCAGCACGTCGCTGGCGCACGGCGGGCGCGGCGTGATCACGAGCTGGCAATGTTCGTCGCGCAGCATCTCGGCCGACGGTGCGCCGGATGAAATCACGCGCAGCGCGAAGCCCGGCGCCTGTCGTCGAACATGCCGCAGCAGCGCGGGCAGCAGCAGGTCGCGCTGCAGGTCGTTGGCGGCGATCGTCACCGTGGCGACGAGCGTGGCCGGATCGAAGCCGGCGGCGTTGCTGAAGCTGCGCAGCTCGTCGAGCATGACGCGTGCGCGCGATGCCAGCGCATGCGCATGCGCGGTGGCCACGATGCCGCGCCCGGACTTCACGAACAGGGGATCGCCGACGATGGCGCGCAGCTTGTCGAGGAGATGGCTGACGGCCGACTGGGTGACGCCAAGGCGCTGCGCCGCACGTGTGACCGAGCCTTCTTCGAGCACCGCCAGCAGCAGTTGCAGCAAGTGGCCGTCGAGGTCCAAATGATCGAATCGGCTCATGGCTGGAATGAGTGTCTGTGCGTTGATCGGCGTAGGCCCCGAGTGGATACTGAACCCATGGCGCCGGCAACTGCATGTCGCTCGAAACTTGATTCGGATCAAGGCGCCGGGAACAACGACGAAGGAGACTCTCTTGCCAACACCCAATCCGAGGCAGCCGGTACCTGGAACCACCATCTTCGACGGCGAACAGGCCCGCAAGGGCTATGCGCTCAACAAGATGTGCTACTCGTTCAACCAGGCCGCGAGCCGGGCGGCCTTCGTGGCGGACGAAGATGCCTACTGCGCGGCTTTCGGGCTGAATCCCCAGCAGCGTGAAGCAATCCGAAATCGCAACGTGCTGCAACTGATCGAGGCCGGCGGCAACGCGTACTACCTCGCCAAGTTCGCCGGCATCTTCGGTCTCGACATGCAGGATATCGGGGCCCAGCAGACCGGCATGACCAAGGACGAATTCAAGGCCAGGCTGCTGGCCGCAAGGGGTTGAGCCATGGCAAGAATCGTTGGTGGCATCGCCACCTCCCACGTGCCGGCGATCGGCCGGGCGATCGAGAAGGGCCTGCAGAACGATCCGTACTGGAAGCCGTTCTTCGACGGCTTCCCGCCGGTGCGCGACTGGCTCGCGAAAGTCCGGCCCGACGTCGTCGTGCTGGTCTCGAACGACCACGGGCTGAACTTCTTCCTCGACAAGATGCCGACCTTCGCGATCGGCGCTGCGCCGGAATACCACAACGGCGACGAAGGCTGGGGCATTCCAAGCCTGCCGCCGCTGCAGGGCGATCCGGTGCTGTCCTGGCGCTTGATCGAGTCGCTGGTCGCCGAGGACTTCGACCTCACCACCTGCCAGGAGATGATGCTCGACCACGCCGCCATGCTGCCGATGGCGCTGTGCTGGCCGGACATGAAATGGCCGGTGCGCGTGCTGCCGGTGTGCGTCAACACGGTGCAGGCGCCGTTGCCGTCGGCAGCCCGCTGCTATCGGCTGGGCCAGGCGATCGCGCGCGCGGTGGCGGCATGGCCGGGCGACGAGCGCGTGGTCGTGATGGGCACGGGCGGGTTGTCGCACCAGCTCGATGGCGAGCGTGCCGGCTTCATCAACAAGGACTTCGACCTGCAGTTCATGGAGAGCATGCGCTCCGACCCGGCTTGGGCCACCCGGTTCTCGACCGTCGAGCTGGTGCGACTCGCGGGCACCCAGGGCGTGGAGATCCTCAACTGGCTGGTCGCGCGTGGCGCCCTGCCCGAGAAGGTGCGCGCGGTGCACGCCAACTACCACATCCCGATCTCGAACACGGCGGCAGGACTCATGGTGCTCGAGCCGCTGGGGTAGCTTGCTGCGCGCGGTCGTGCCCGCCGCGCCCCCGGCGACGCCGTCAAGCCAGCCGGACGACCTCCGGGTCGTGCGCGTCGGCGTGCAGGCGCTCGACCGCCGCGGCGCGCCGCGCGAGCACCGCACGCTGGTTGATATAGCCCTTGTCGGTGATCTCTCCGGCGTCGATGTCGGGCGGTGCGTTGAGCACCAGCGCACGCACCGGGCATTGGGACGAGCCGGCGCCGGCGTCGCGCAGCTCGCGCATCACGCGCAGCAGCGCGGCCTTCCACTCGGCCGGCGGCAACGCCGCGGCCTGCGGGCTCGCAAAGACCAGCATGCCGATCTCGTTGCGGTCGTGCCCGGTGACGACGATGTCCTGCGCCAGCGGCGCGAGCCGCGAGACCAGGTCCACGCGCAGCGTGCCGACCGAGACCCAGGTGCCGCTCGCGAGCTTGAAGTCCTCGGCCACGCGGCCGTGGAACATCACGCCGCGCTCCGGCCGCTGAGCATCGACGAGAAAGCCGGCATCGCCGATGCGGTAGTAGCCCTCGTCGTCGAAGGCCTCGGAGGTTTCGCGCGGCGCATGGCGGTAGCCCGGGAACACCGTGACGCCCTTGACGCGCATCTCGAGCTTGTCGCCGTTGGGCACGAACTTCAGCTCCAGCCCCGGCAGCGGCGCGCCGATGCAGCCCGCGCCGTCGAGCCGCCAGTGCGCCGAGGTGATGGCGGGGGAGGTTTCGGTCGCGCCCCAGGAGGTGGTGAGCCACAACGGCTGCGCCGGCCGCGCGCGCCGGGCCACCGCGTCGAGCCGCTGCCAGGTCGAGGGCGCGAGCGCCGCGGCCGCATAGAAGGCGAGCCGCAGCCGGGACATCAACTCGGCCGCGAGCGCATCGTCCGCTTCGAGAAACGGCAGCAGCATGTCGTAGCCGCGCGGCACGTTGAACAGCAGCGTCGGGCGCACCTCGCGCAGGTTGCGCACCGTCTTCTCGATCAGCCCGGGTGCCGGCCGGCCTTCGTCGATGTAGAGCGCGCCGCCATGGCAGAGCACCATGTTGAAGTTGTGGTTGCCGCCGAAGGTGTGGCTCCACGGCAGCCAGTCGACCAGCACCGGCTTCTCGGCATTCAGGAAGCGCCAGGTCTGGGCCATCATCTGCTGGTTGGCGCACAGCATGCGGTGCGTGTTGATCACCACCTTGGGCCGGCCGGTCGAGCCCGAGGTCAGCAGGTACTTGGCAGGGTCGTCGGGCAGGATCGCCTCGAAGGCCTGCATCACGGCCGGCGTCTCCTGCGCCTGCATCAGGCGCTCGAAGGGCAGGGCGCCCGGATGCGCATCGGCCTGCCGGCTGAACACCGTGAGCGCGTCGACCCCGCAGCCCTCGAGCGCCGGGCCATAGAGCCTGGCGTCGGAGGCATAGATCAGCGCCGGATCGAGCGCACGCAGCATGCCGTGCAGCCGCGCCGGGTCCTTCGCCATCCGCGAGTAGGCGCTCGAGAGCGAGCAGGCGGTGCGGCCGATGTGCATCGTCGCGAGCATCAGCACCGCGTGGTCGATCGCGTTGTCGGAGAGGATCGCCACCGGCCGGTGCTTCGGCACGCCGAGGTCGAGCAGGCTTTGCGCGACCGCGCCGACCGCGCGGCGCAGCGCACGGTAGTCGAGCTGGCGCCAGCCTGCGACGGCGTCCTCGCGTTCGGCCAGCGCCAGCGCGTCGGGCGTCTCGCGCGCCCAGCGCTCGAGCCATTCGCCGACGCACCGCGCATAGGGCCGGAGTGCCACCGGCGAGCGCAGCACGAACGAACCGTCGTCCAGATCGATGCGCACGGTGCGCGGCGGCGCGATCGGGTCCGGGTCGTCGGGAAAGCCGTTGTCGTCCATCACGCGATTCTTCATTCCAGTGAACCCGAGGCCGCCTTGGCGCGGATCAGGTCGAGCAGCAGGGTGTCGCGCGCCGCTTCGAGTTCGGCGCTGCGCCTGCCGCCGAGTTCGGCGGCGACGCCCTCGGCCACCCGCTGCTTGAGCGCCGCCGTCATCGACGGCGCGCCCAGGTCCTGCCACCAGTCTTCGATCGGTCCGCCCAGGTGGTCGAGCAGGTGCGCGATGCCGCCGGCGCCGCCGGACAGATGCAGGTTCATGAAGGGGCCCATCAACGCCCAGCGCAGGCCGGGCCCTTGGGCGATCGCGGTGTCGATGTCGGCCACCGACGCCACGCCCTGGTCGACCAGGTGGAAGGCTTCGCGCCACAGCGCCGCCTGCAGGCGGTTCGCGATGTGCCCCTTGATCTCGCGCCGGACGTGGATCGGCCGCTTGCCGATCGCGGTGTAGAACGCCATCGCGCGCGCGATGGCATCGGCCGAGGTGTGCTCGCCGCCGACCACCTCGACCAGCGGGATCAGGTGCGGCGGGTTGAAGGGATGGCCCAGCACCACGCGCTCCGGATGCCGGCATTCGGACTGCACGCCGCTGATCGCGAGCCCCGAGGAGCTCGAGGCGAGCAGCGTGGCCGGCGGCGCCGCCGCGTCCATGCGGCGAAACAGGTCGATCTTGATGTCGATGCGTTCGGGGCCGTTCTCCTGCACGAAGTCGGCGCCGGCCACGGCGTCCTCGAGCCGCGCGTGAAAGCGCAGCCGATCGGGCGTTGCCCCGTCGGCGAGACCGAAGCGCTCCATCGTCGGCCAGTGCTGCGCCACCGCCTCGCGCAGCCGCGCCTCGGCGCCCGGCGAGGGGTCGGTGGCATCGACGTCGAGCCCGCGGGCCAGGAAATACGCGGTCCAGCTCGCGCCGATGACGCCGGTCGCGACGACTGCGACCCGCTGCGCATGGGGTGTTGCGGTGAGCATTTGCATGGCCTCCCGCGTCAACGCGGCGCGAACTCGGGCCGCGGCGCGCCGACCCTCGGCAGGCCCAGCATCTCGCGCGCCTCGGCCGGCGTCGCGGGTTCCATGTCCATCTCGCGGATCACCCGCACGATGCGCTCGGTGAGCTGCAGGTTGGTCGCCAGTTCGCCGTGCCGGTAGTAGAGGTTGTCCTCCAGCCCCACGCGCGCATGGCCGCCGAGCAGCAGCGCGGCGATGTTGGCCTCGAGCTGCGACGGGCCGATGCCGCTGACGCCGAAGATCGCGCCCTTGGGCAGCGTGTCGACCATCATCTGCAGGTTGCGCGGCGAATACGGCATCGCGTTCTGGAAGTTCCGGTGCACGTTCATCACGAGGTTGATGAAGTAGGGCTCGTCGTCCAGGCCCTCCTGGATCAGCGTGCTCGTGTCCTGCAGGATGTGGGTCGGGCTGAACACCTCCCACTCGGGCTTGATGCCGCGCGCCTTCATGCCGGCCGCGAGCTCGCGGCCCTTCGACAGCGGCGTGTCCATCAGGATGTCCCGGCCCTCGAACGACAGGTTCAGCGTGGTGGCGTCGAGCGTGCACATCTCGGCGCCTGCGTCCATGCCCTTCAGGCGCTCCTCGAAGGCGATCTCCCAGCGCCCGCCCGGCAGCGGCTTGACCATGTCGCCGTGCACGCCGCCGCCGGTGGAGTTGTTGATCACGATGTCGCAGCCGGCGGCGCGGATGCGGGTGTTGATGTCGCGGTAGACGCTGGCATCGCAGGTGGCGCCGTCGTCGGGCCGGCGCGCATGCAGCGCGACGACGCTGGCGCCGGCGTTCCAGCAGGCCACCACGTCGGCGGCGATCTCGGCGGGCTGGGTCGGGAGGTGGGGGTTCTGCGACTTGTGGGCCATGCCGCCGGTGGGGGCGATGGTCACGATCACTTTGCGCTTCGACATGGGGTGTCTCCTGTGAACAGCGGAGTATTATTTTTGGCTGCCCCGACCTGCGCAGTCATCGCGACGACATTTGGGGTCAGGGTTTACGAGGCGCACCACTTTCATGCACAACAAGCCGGCCCGCAGGCAACACGCATCGCTCTCGCTGTCCATTCCCGGCCTGCTGGAGCTGTCGGGCTGGTTCGTCCACCTGGAGCCCGAGGCGCAGGCGCGCGTGCTCGACGAGATGCGCGAGGAGCACGTGGCCGCCGGGGCGGCGCTGTGCCGGCGCGGCGAGGCGCCGCTGCACTGGTACGGCACGCTGGAGGGCCTGCTCAAGTGGTCGATCACCTCCGACGACGGCCGCTCGGTCACCTTCGGCGGCCTCTCGGTCGGCAGCTGGTTCGGCGAGGGCACGCTGCTGCGCGCCGTGCCGCGCACGGCCGACATCATCGCGCTGCGCGACAGCCGGGTGGCGGTGCTGCCGGTCGAGACCTTCGAGTGGCTGCACCGCACCCAGATGAGCTTCAACCACTTCCTGCTGGTGCAGATCAACGAGCGGCTGCACTGGTTCATGGGCAACTACGCGGCGCAGCGGCTGCTCGACGCCGACAGCCAGGTGGCGCGCGCGATCGCGGGGCTGTTCCATCCCTGGCTGCATCCGCTGGGGCAGGCTCACCTGGAAACCTCGCAGGAGGAGATCGCCAACCTGTCGGGACTGTCGCGGCAGCGCTGCAACGCGGCGCTGAGCCGGCTGCGTGCGGCGGGGTTGCTGCAGATCGAATACGGGGGGATTACCGTCGTCGACCTGGAAGGGCTGCGCCGCTTCGTGGATCAGATCTGAGCGCAGGGCCCCTGGGACCCTAGAACACCAGCGTCGCCGCCGCCATGACCGTCTTGCGGCTGTCGAGACGGTTCTTGCTGCTGATGGTGGGAACCCAGCGCAAGCTCAGCGACAGCGGGCTGCCGCCCGACAGCTTGGTGTCATAGCTCACGATCGGCCCGAATGCCCAGTCATAGCCGCGAAAACCATTGAGCTTGTCGGCGGTCGGCCCGCTGTCACTGCCCAGCTGCTGGACCGTGCCCAGGACCAGGCCCGCGCTGACGCCGTTGCCGAACTTCTTCGTGCCCATGACGTCGAGCACGAACTGCGGCGCGTTCTGGTAGTCGGTGTCCTTGTTGCGCGTGTAGAACTGGAAGTTGGCCACGGCGTCCAGCTGCCATCCGCCCTCCGGAAAGATCCGCGTGTACGCGGCCTGCGGCACGAAGGTCCAGTTGTTCAAGCTGGGGTTGGCCAGGTTCGCCGGGTCGTACGTCCCGGTCGGGGCCCAGATGTTGAAGCTGAGCGCGATGTGCTCGGTCTTCGAGAAATGGTAGCCGGCGATGATGGGCGAAAAATAGAGGTCGAACAGGTTCGACGCCGTGTCCTTGGTAGCGCCCTGGCGGGCGCCGGCCGTGAGGTTGGCGTTGACCTCGGTCCAGACGTAGGGCACGGTGATGCTCGAGGCGAAGTTCCATGCCCCGGGTCCGGTGTCCCACACCTTCATCGCCGTGGCCATCGTGAAGGAGATCTTCGCGTCGATGCCGATCGAGGTCTGGCCGACCAGGGGAACCAGGCGGCTGCCGCCGATCGAGCCGTCGAGATAGATCTGGCTGAAATTGACGATCCAGGCCGGCTCCGGCAGGACGATGCCGCCGTTGGCCTGCACGGTCGTTCCGGAAACCGGGCGGCCCAGTCCTCCCTCTGTCGCCGAGGCGCCCGCGGCGCACAACCCGAGTGCGAGACCCGAAACCCAACTCGCAGCCCATCCCAACTTCCGAAATCCCATGCAGTCCTCCTCTTAGGAGGGCGGAGTTTGCCGTGGATGACCTGAATTGGGAGGCGGTGTCCTGCAGCGAGGCTCGTTTTTGCACCAAGGGGCACGACGGAATGCCCAAGGGGGAGGGCAAAGAGCGGCGGTCGATACCGGGGGGCGGTGGTGCAAGTTCGCTGGTGCACATCGGCCTGCGCTGGTATCGTCGATCCGGGTGCTCGCCCAGGAAGGCTCTAACGTGATCGGCTTGGAGGGAATTTCCGCCCAGCAGCTGTCCGACGTGATCGGAGCGATCTACGACTGCGCACTGGACCCGCAGCAATGGCCGGCCACCTGCCGAAGCATTGCAGATCTCTCTGAAAGCACGGCAGGCGGCATCTGCGTCCATGATCTGCGGCACGTCCAGAACGACCAGTTGTTCGTTTTCGGGTACCAGCCCGAGTTCCTTGAAATGCTGGGCAGCCGGTACGCGCAAAGCCCGATGGCCGTCGCGGATGTCGTCTCGAACATCGGCGACGTCAGCGCCCTCTCGACCGAGAGCCCCCAGTTCGTCGACAGCCGGTTCTTTCGAGAGGTGCTGGAGCCGTTCGGACTGATGGACATCATCTGGTTTCCCGCGCTGCGAACCGGAGGTCGCATGGCTTCATTGCACGCCTCACGCAGCCAGAGGGCGCCGAACTACCAAGAGCACGACCTGCGCCTGTTCGAGCTTCTTTCTCCGCATGTATGCCGTGCACTCGCCATCTCCGATGCGCTCGACATCCGGGCGCTGAAGTCGGAGATGCTGGAAAAGACCCTGGACGCAGTCGCAGCCGGTGTCTTCCTCACGGCGCGCGATGGTCACGTGGTCCATATGAACCGTGCGGCCGAGCGCCAGGTCGAGGCCGGCAGTTCGATTCGTCTCGTGAACCATCGGCTTTCTCCGGTCGACCCGGCGGCCGGCGTTGCGCTGGCGAAGGCGATCGAGAAGGCGTCACGCGACGACGCCGACATGGAAACGCGCGAACACTCCGTGGCGATCCCGAATGGCATCGGCGGCGGCTGCGTGGCGACCCTCCTTCCGGTCCAGAGCGGTCAGCGCCGCGGCGTTCTTGCACCGTTTGCGGCTTCGGTCGCCGTGTTCATGCAGGATCCTGTTCAAGTGCCCCTGATGCCGGGGGAAGCCTTCGCCAGGCTGCATGGGCTCACCGGCGGCGAGTTGCGCGTGCTGCTTGCGCTTTCGCAGGGCCTGGGCGGCATGGAGGCCGCCGACATGCTCGGCATCAGCGAGACGACGGTTCGTACCCACCTGCAGCGCATCTTCTCGAAAACCGATACCTCCAGGCAGGCCGACCTCCTGCGCCTGCTGCACAGCTCGACGCCGCCCATCCGTTCGCGAAGCTGATGCCGGACAAGGTCATCGCTTCCGATGGCGCAAGGACTGCTGGCCGGGGGAGCAAAATGGCAAGGCGGAATGAAAGAAACGGCCATGAAGCTCCTGAAGCTCGCGTGCATCACGGTCTTGGTCGGCTTGCCATGCCTGGCAACCGCGGAGTCGCTGCGGTGCGCCGGCGGCATCGTCTCGGAGGGCGACTCTCGGCTGTCCGTCATCTACAAGTGCGGTCAGCCGGTGCTCACGGACACCTACTGTGCGCCGGTGTATTACGCCGGCACCCTCAATGTGGTTCCAGAGCCTTTCGCATCGGCGGTGGTGCCGTGCCAGCAGGTCGAGGAGTGGCTGTACGAGCGCGGGCCGGGCGAGATGGTCGCCACCGTGTTCCTGCGCTCGGGCGTGGTGCGGACCATCGCGTACGGTCGCCAGCCCCGATAGCTTCATGGCGGCGCGATTCCTCGCGCCGCCGGGATGCTCACACGCCGAGCAGTTCCTCGAGCACGGCCGGCTCGGCCACCAGATCGGCGGACGGGCCGTGCCGCACGATGCGTCCCTTCTCCATCACCACCGCGCGGTCGGTGTGGCCCAGGACCTTGCGCCAGTCGCGGTCGACGATCAGCGTGGCGATGCCGGTCGAGCGGATGTCGGCGATCACGCGCCAGATCTCGGCCACGATCAGCGGCGCCAGGCCTTCGGTGGCTTCGTCGAGGATCATGAGCCGCGGGTTGGTCATCAGCGCGCGCCCGATCGACAGCATCTGCTGCTCGCCGCCCGAGAGCTGCTGGCCGCCGTGCGAGAGCCGTTCGGTCAGCCGCGGGAAGGTGGCCATCACGCGCTCGAAGGTCCAGTCGCGCTTGCCGTCGATGCCGGCGCGTGCGCTCATCACGAGGTTCTCGCGCACCGACAGGTTCGGGAAGATGCCGCGCCCCTCGGGCACGTAGCCGATGCCGCGCCGCGCCATCTTCTCGGGCGCCCAGCCGGTGACCTCCTGGCCGTCGAGCTTCACGTGGCCGGAGGCCGGCCGCACGTAGCCCATCAGCGAGCGGATCAGCGTGGTCTTGCCCATGCCGTTGCGCCCGAGCAGGCCGACCGAAGTGGCGGCCGGGATCTCGACGTCGACGCCGCGCAGGATGTGGCTGTCGCCGTAGTAGGTGTTCAGGTCTTCTATCGACAGCATCTCAGTTTTCCACGACGCGACCGCGTGATCCGCGACGCATGAAACCGGCACAGCCCAATGCCAGGGATACCGCGGAACCGGCTTTGCCGGGCCGCTGGTATCGCCCCCTTGAGGGGGAGGCGCCGCAGGCGCTTCGGGGGTGTTTCATTTCAATGGTCCTCGCCGAGGTAGGCTGTGCGAACTTCAGGGTTGGTGCGGATCGACGCCGGATCGCCGGTCGCGATCACGGTGCCGTTGACCATCACGGTGATGCGGTCGGCGATGCGGAACACCGCGTCCATGTCGTGCTCCACCAGCAGGATCGCGTGCGAGGCCTTGAGGTTCGCGAGCAGGCCCAGCATGCGCTCGGTCTCCTCGGCGCCCATGCCGGCCAGCGGCTCGTCGAGCAGCAGCACGCGCGGCCTGGTCGCCAGGCACATCGCGACCTCGAGTTGCCGCTTGGCGCCGTGGCTCAGCGTGCCCGCGATGCGCTCGGCCACCGTATCGAGGCCGGCCGCAGCCAGCGCCTCGCGGGCCGCGGCGTTGCTCTCGGCGCAGTCGCGCGAGGCCTGCCAGATCGCCCACGGCCGGGGCGTCGCGGCCTGCGCCGCGAGGCGGCAGTTCTCCAGCACCGTGAACTCCGGGAAGATCGTGGTGCGCTGGTAGCTGCGGCCGACGCCGGCCAGCGCGCGCCGGAACTGCGCCCGCGTCGTGATGTCCTCGCCGTCGAGCGTGATGCGGCCATCGGAGGCGCTGATTTCGCCCGAGAGCATGTTGATCAGGGTCGACTTGCCGGCGCCGTTGGTGCCGATCACCGCATGCACCTCGCCGCGGCGCAAGTCCAGCGTCACGGCATTGACCGCGACCAGGCCGCCGAAGCGGCGCGTGAGCGTTTCGACTGCGAGAAGCGTGCTCATTCAGAAACCTCCGCGCCATGCGCTGCGGTATTCGCCTTGGGAGCGGCCCGGCGGCTCATGATGCAGCCCCCTTCGGCGACAGCCGCGCCGCAATCCCGATGATGCCCTTGGGCAGCAGCGCCACGAAGGCGATGATGGCCAGCCCGAGCGTGAGCTGCCAGTGATCCGCCATCGGGCCGACCAGGGCATGCGTCGAGAGCAGTTCCTTCAGCAAGGTGAACGCCACCGCGCCGATCACGGCGCCGCGCAGGTGGCCGAGGCCGCCGAGGATGATCATCAGCAGCACCTCGCCCGAGTTGTGCCAGGCCATCAGTTCAGGGTTGACCACGCCGTCGCGCGAAGCCACGAGGAAGCCCGCCAGCCCGGCCAGCGCGCCGGCGATCACGAAGGCCGCCAGCTTGTAGCCGTAGACCGGGAAGCCGGCCGCGCGCATGCGCTGCTCGTTGACGCGGATGCCGGCCAGCGCGGCGCCGAAGCGCGAGCGCCGGATCAGCGCCAGCAGGCCGTAGGTGGCCGCCAGCGCGGCCAGCACGAAGAAGAACTGCACGGTCCGGTTCTCCAGGTCGAGCGCGCCGAGGGCCGGTCGGATGTACATGTAGATGCCGTCGCTGCCGCCGCCGAGCGCGGTGTCGTGGAAGACGAAGAAGGCCATCTGCGCGAAGGCCAGCGTGACCATGATGAAGTAGACGCCGCGGGTGCGCAGGCTCAAGGCGCCCACGGCCAGCGCATACGCCGCGGCCGAGCCCATGGCCAGCGGCAGCAGCCAGGCGATCGAGCCGCCGTCCTTGCCCGAGCCGAGCACGGTGGCGTAGGCGCCGATGCCGTAGAAGGCCGCATGGCCGAGGCTCACGAGGCCGGTCATGCCGACCAGCAGTTCGAGGCTCAGCGCGAAGATCGACAGGATCATCACCTTGACGATCAGGTCCGACATGTAGGGGCTCAGCATCGGGCCGAGCAGGCCCAGCGCGATCGCGCAGAGCACGGGGAGCCAGTGGTTCAGTTTGGTCATCATCAGGTCTTGCGTCCCATCAATCCCTCGGGCCGCCAGATCAGCACGATCGCCATCAGCACGTACACGCCCATGCCGCTCAGCTCGGCGAAGAACACCTTGCCGAAGGTGTCGACGAAGCCGACCAGCAGGGACGCGACCAATGCGCCGGTGATGGAGCCGATGCCGCCGATCACCACCACCACGAAGCAGATGATCAGCACGCTCGCGCCCATGCCCGGATAGACCGAGGACATCGGCGCCGCGATCATGCCGGCCAGCGCGGCCAGCGCAACGCCCGCCGCAAAGACGATGCGGTAGAGCCGCCGGATGTCGATGCCGAGTCCGCGCACCATGTCGCGGTTGCTGGCGCCGGCGCGGATCATCATGCCGAGCCGCGTGCGGTTGACCACGTAGTACAGGCCGACCGCCAGCAGCACGCAGGCTGCCGAGGCGAACAGGCGGTACCAGGGATAGCTCATGAGACTCCCGAGCGCGAAGCTGCCTTCGAGCCAGGGCGGCGCCTTGACGCCGTGCACGTCGTTGCCCACCAGCAGCGAGCGCAGTTCCTCGAACACCAGGATCAGGCCGTAGGTCATCAGCACCTGCTGCAGGTGGTCGCGCTGGTAGAGGTAGCTGAAGAACGCCCACTCCAGCAGGTAGCCGAACAGCGCGGCGAGCACCACGCCCGCCACCAGCATCACGATGAACTGGTCGCCGAACAGCGGCGACAGCGCGAACGCCATGTACGCGCCCAGCATGTAGAAGCTGCCGTGGGCCAGGTTGATCACGCCCATGATGCCGAAGATCAGCGTCAGTCCGGAGGCGACCAGGAACAGCAGCAATCCGTACTGCACGGAGTTCAGGCACTGAACAAGAAAGGTACCGAAGTCCACAAGCAGTTTTCTAGTTTGAGATCGTTGAAAGGTGAGTTCCCCTTTCGGGGAACACCGCGGAACCGGCTCCGCCGGGCCGCTGGTGTTGCCCCCGGCAGGGGGTGGGCGCCCGGACACGAAGTGCCGGGCAACCTGGGGGCGAGCTACATCTTGCAGCCACGGGCCGGGTCGGCCAGGTTCTTGACCGCGACGCCGACCATCTTGTTCTCGTTGCCCTCGACCTTGCGCAGGTAGACGTCCTGCACCGGGTTGTGCGCCTTGCTGATCGTGAAGGCGCCGCGCGGGCTGTCGATCTTGGCCTTCTCGATGGCTACAGCGAACTCGGCCTTCTTGCTGATGTCGCCCTTGACCGCGGCGAGGCCGATGGCCAGCATCTGCGCCGCGTCGTAGCCCTGCACCGCGTACACGTCGGGCTGCAGCTTGAAGGACTTGGCGTAGGCGGTGCGGAAAGCGGTGTCGCGCGGCGTGTTGAGGCCGTCGGCATAGTGCAGCGTGGTCAGCATGCCCTGGGCGGCGTCGCCCTGCGCTTCGAGCGTGCCGTCGGTCAGGAAGCCCGGGCCGACGAGCGGGATGGTCTTGTTGAGGCCGGCCGCCGCGTAGTCCTTGACGAACTTGACCGCGCCGCCGCCGGCGAAGAAGGAATACACCACGTCGGGCTTGGCCGCCGCGATCTCGGTCAGGAGCGCCTGGAACTCGACGTTCGGGAACGGCACCGTCAGCTGCTTGTCCACCTTGCCGCCGGCCTTCTCGAAGCCTTCCTTGAAGCCGGCCACCGACTCGTCGCCGGCCGCGTACTTCCAGGTGATGGTCATGGCCTTCTTCTTGCCCTGCTTGCCCGCCACCTCGCCCATGGCGTAGGCCGGCTGCCAGTTCGAGAACGAACTGCGGAAGATGTTCGGTCCGCACATCGGGCCGGTCACGGCGTCGGCGCCGGCGTTCGGCACGATCAGCACGGTGCCGCTTTCCTTGGCCGCCTTGGCCATCGCCATTGCCACGCCCGAGTGCACCGTGCCGATGATCACGTCGACGTTGTCGCGCTTGATCAGCTTGTTGACGTTGTCGGTGGCCTTGGCCGGGTCCGACTCGTCGTCAACCTTGACGAACTCGATCTCGCGGCCGCCGAGCTTGCCGCCCTGTTCCTCGAGGCGCAGCTTGAAGCCGTTCTCGATGGCGACGCCGAGCGCGGCGTAGGTGCCGCTGAACGGCAGCATCAGGCCCACCTTCAGCTTGCCCTGCTGGGCGTGGCCCAGCGTGGCGATGCACGCGAGTGCCAAGGCTGTCAGGGTGGTGCGTGCGATGCGGTGGCTCATGGAGGTCTCCTTCGGTTTGATTGAAATTACTTTACAGCTAAACTATTCACGATTCAAGTAAGAGTTTCCCCATGACCGCCGGCACCCGCGCGGGGCGGATGCTAGGAGGGGCTTCCTGTCTTGATGAATGAAACGGTCGCCACTATCGCCGTTTCGGGCTGATCGCGATGCGGGGAATGCCCGCAGTCCGGGATCTCCAGCAGCCGGGTCTGCGGCACCCGTTCGGCGATGCCTCGAATCTGCCGGAGTGTGCCGTACACGTCGTCGATGCCCTGGATGGCGAGCACCGGGCAGCGGATGCCGCCGAGTTCGTTCTCGATGTTCCATTGCCGGAAGGGCGGATGCAGCCAGATCCGGTTCCAGCCCCAGAAGGCCGAGTCAACGTCGTCGTGGTAGCGGCCCAGCTGCTTCGGCAGGTCGGTCTCCAGGTAGGCCTGCCGCGCCGACTGGATATTGGCCACCGTCACGTCCTCCACGAGGATGTGCGGCGCCAGCACCACCAGGCCCGCGACCCGTTCCGGGAAGCGCGCGGCGTAGAGCAGCGCGATCGAGCCGCCGTCGCTGTGCCCGAAGAGCCACGGCGTCTCGGCGATGCCCAGCGCCTCGAAGAACGCCGGCAGCACCTCGTGCGCCTGCCGGTGCATGAAGTCGACATCCCAGGTTTCGTCGGCCCCGCGCGGCGTCGAGCGGCCGTAGCCGGGGCGCGAGAACACCAGCCCGCGGAAGCCGCCGGCTTCGCACAGGCGCTCGGGGAAATCCTTCCACATCGCGATCGACCCGAGGCCTTCGTGCAGGAAGACCACCAGCGGCGCGTCGGTGCGTTCGGGGGCGATCCGCGCGTACTCGATGCGCACTTCCTTTCCCCGCCAGCGGATGGCGGCGAATTCGGAGTCGGTGGTCATGGTTTCGCCGCCGGGCCGCCCCAAGGCGAAACGCGCCCCCTCGGGGGGCAGAGAGGACACGAAGTGCCGAACGTGGGGGTCATTTCTGCTCCCGCTCGCGAAGACGGAATCGCTGGATCTTTCCGGTGGCGGTTTTTGGAAGTTCCTCCACGAACTCGATGAAGCGCGGGTACTTGTAGGGCGCCAGGCGTTCCTTCACGAAGGCCTTGAGCTCGTCGTCGCTGACCGACTGGCCGTCCTTGCGCACCACGAAGGCCTTGGTCTTCGTGAGCCCGTCGGCGTCCTCCTTGCCGATCACCGCGGCCTCGAGCACCGCCGGGTGCTGCATCAGCGTGGCCTCGACCTCGAAGGGCGAGACATAGATGCCGCTGACCTTGAGCATGTCGTCGCTGCGGCCCGCATAGGTGTAGTAGCCGTCGGCATCGCGCGAGTACTTGTCGCCGCTCTTGGTCCAGCCGTCGCGGAAGGTCTCGCTGCTCTTCTCGGGGTTGCCCCAGTACATCAGCGCGGTGCTCGGGCCCTTGATGTAGAGGTCGCCGACCTCGCCGACCGCGACCGGGCGGCCGTCCTCGCCGCGCAGCTCGATCTCGTAGCCCTCGACCGGGCGGCCGGTGGTGCCGTAGCGGATGTCGCCCGGCCGGTTGGAGAGGAAGATGTGCAGCATCTCGGTCGAGCCGATGCCGTCGACGATCTCGCAGCCGAAGTGCTGCTGGAAGCGCTGCGCGATCTCGCCCGGCAGCGCCTCGCCGGCCGAGGAGCACATGCGCAGCGCGACCGCCTCGCGCGCCGGCAGGCGGGGCGAGGCGAGCATGCCCGCGAAGCCGGTCGGCGCGCCGAAGAACACGGTCGGCTTGTGGGCGCCGGTCCAGCGCTTGAAGGTGGCATCGGGCGTGGGGCGCTCGGCCATCAGCAGCACGGTGGCGCCGACCGACAGCGGGAAGGTCAGCGCGTTGCCGAGTCCGTAGGCGAAATACATCTTCGCGGCCGAGAAGCAGATGTCGTTCTCGGTCAGGCCGAGCACCGGCTTGCCGTAGAGCTCGGCGGTCCACCAGGGGTTGGCGTGCGTGTGCACCGTGCCCTTGGGCTTGCCGGTGGAGCCGGAGGAATAGAGCCAGAAGGCGTGGTCCTGCGGACCGGTGGCCGCCGGTGCCGCGAGCGGTTCGCTGGCGGCGATGGCGGAGTCGAAATTCCGCGCGCCCTCGGGCAGCGGGCCGTCGGGCTGCGAGACGAACAGCGTGCGCAGCGCGTTCGGTCCCTTCGCCATCGCCTCCTGCAGCACCGGCAGCAGCGCGCCCGACACCAGCGCGGTGGTGGCGCCGCTGTGGTCGAGCATGTAGGCGTAGTCGTCGGCCGTGAGCAGCGTGTTCACCGCCACCGGCACCACGCCGGCATAGAGGCAGCCGAGGAAGCTCACGGGCCAGTCGCTGCCGTCGAGCATCAGCAGCAGCGCGCGCTCCTCGCGTCGCGCGCCGCTCGCCAGCAGGGCCGCGGCGAGCCGGCGCGCGCGGTCCTCGAGCTGGCCGTAGCCGAGCGCGCCGCGGTCGTCGACATAGGCGATCTTCTGGGCGCGGCCGCGGTTCAGCACGAACAGGTGTTCGGCGAAGTTGAATGTGTCGGGCAGGTTCATCGTGTGTCTCCTTCGGTCCTTGTCTGCTGAAGCCCGAGCTGCGCCAGCACGCCGGGGCTGGCCTGCACGGCGCTCTTGCGGTGATAGAAGCCCAGCGCCCGCAGGCCGCCCAGCTCGGCGCCACCGCCGGCGCGGCCGGGGCCGCCGTGCAGCGACATCGGCATCACGTTGCCGTGGCCGGTCTGGGCCTGCGCCACCTCGGGCGTGATCACGTGCACGCGGCCGTGGCTGGCGGCGACCTGCACGGCAACCCGGCCGAGCTCGGCATCGTCGGCGCCGTAGAGCGAGGTCACCAGCGAGCCCTGGCCGCGATGCGCGAGCGCGACCGCATGGTCGAGGTCGCGGTAGGGCAGCAGCGTGGCGACCGGGCCGAAGACCTCGACCTCGTGCACGCGGTCGGCCGCGTCGGCATCGCGCGCGCCCAGCAGCACCGGGCCGATGCAGGCGGCGACGGCCGGGTCGGCGTCGACCAGCGGCGCGGCGCTGCCATCGTGCAACACGCCGGCCTGCGCCTTGAGCGCCTCCAGCCCTTCGCGCACCGCGGCCAGCTGGGCGCGGCTCACGAGCGACCCCATGCGCACGCCCTCGTTGCGCGGATTGCCGACGGTGATGCCGGCCAGCTTGGCGCCGATGGCTTGCGCCGCGGCGTCGTAGACCGCGGCGGGCACCAGGATGCGGCGGATGGCGGTGCATTTCTGGCCCGACTTCACGGTCATCTCGCGCACCACTTCGCGCACCAGCAGATTGAAGGCGTCGGAGCCCGGCGCCGCATCCGGCAGCAGCAGGGCGGAATTCAGGCTGTCGGCCTCGATGTTGACGCGCGCCGAGCGCTGCGCCACCGCGGGGTGCGAGCGGATCACGGCGCCGGTTTCGGCCGAGCCGGTGAACGAAACCACGTCGAAGGGTTCCAACTGGTCCATCAGCCCTGCCGAGCTGCCGCAGACCACCGACAGCGCGCCGGCCGGCAGTACCCCGGCCTCGACCACGTCGCGCACCATCCGCTGCGTGAGCCAGGCGGTGGAGGTCGCGGGCTTCACGATCACCGGAACGCCCGAGAGCAGCGCCGGCGCGGCCTTCTCCCACAGGCCCCAGGACGGGAAGTTGAAGGCGTTGATGAACAGCGCCACGCCGCGCGTGGGCACCTGCAGGTGCTGCGACTGGAACAGCGGTTCCTTGCCGAGCTTGACCGGTTCGCCGTCGCGCAGCGCGCGGACGTCGCCGAGCGCGTCGCCCCACTTGGCGTACTGCCCCACGGTGAAGATCGCGCCGTCGATGTCGACCGCCGAGTCGTTCTTCACCGTGCCCGAATTGGCGGTGGCGATCTCGTAATAGGCGTCGCGGTGGGTTTGCAGGACCTTCACGATCGCGGCCAGCAAGCCGGCGCGCTCGCGGTAGGTCAGGGCGCGCAGCGCCGCGCCGCCCGTTTCACGGGCGAAGCGGAAGGCGCCGGGGAGGTCGAGCCCGGTCGCGTCGACCCGCGCCAGCTCGGTGCCGAGCACCGGATCGACGAGCGCCGTGCCGGCGCCGCTGCCGGCCTGCCAGCGTCCGGCGACGTAGTTGGGGAGAAATTCGGTCATTGCGGATGGTTCCAATCGTCTGTTCGTGAAACACCGCGGAACCGGCTTCGCCGGGCCGCAGGTGTTGCCCCCTGCAAGGGGGTGGGCGGCTACACGCAGTGAGCCAACCTGGGGGTGTGGGTCATTTGGTGAACTGGATTTGCCCTTCGGGCAGGAGATAAAGAACCAGCGCGCGCCCTTGTTCGACCGTGGGGTGATGGGCGCTCCCGGGCGGATAGACGCACCAACCGGCCGGCCGGCCGTCGAAGGTCGCGTCGCCCTCCAGCGGCATGATCAAATCGATCTCGCCATTCGGATGCGTGTGGTGCGGCCCGGCGATGTCCCGCATGTCGACCACGTCGACCGAAAAGCGGCCCAGCGCGTCCTCGGCCTTGAACACCCGTCCATAGCGGATGCCGCCGCCCTCGCGCTCGCACAGCCAGCCTTCGGCCACGCCCTCGACGCAGGCCTGCTTGAGGCCTTCGAAGGTGGGGCTGCCGGCGCCATGCTGGCTGTTGAGCCAGCGGTCGAGCTCGTCGTCGAGCGGCCGGCCGGCGATCTGCGACGCCAGGTCGGCGACGCGCTGGTGGAAGGCTTGCTTGGACATGGGATATTTCTTCGTGCGTGGGGAACAACTTGCGGCAAATGCTTTCGTGCAGTATCTTGCCTGTACACGAACCATAAGCACCGACACAGTGAGTGTCAAGCAATATAGTGCATGAGTGCGCGTTAACCCTGAGTTGCGGGCCATCGAGGACAACGAGAAAGAGCCATGAACGAGCGAGCTGTCGACGCGGTATTGACCGTGCCCCATGAGGCGACCCCGCCGGCCGAGGAGGCCAAGAACCCGCTGCTGGCGGCGCTGGGCGAGCGCGTGCGCAACCTGCGCGCCCGCCGCGGACTGACGCGCAAGGCCGTGGCGCAGGCGGCCGAGGTCTCGGAGCGCCATCTGGCCAATCTTGAATACGGCATCGGCAACGCCTCGATCCTGGTGCTGCAGCAGGTGGCGACCGCGCTTCAGTGCTCGCTGGCCGAGCTGGTCGGCGACGTGACCACCACCTCGCCCGAATGGCTGCTGATCCGCGAGCTGCTCGAGGGCCGCGGCGAGGCCGACCTGCGCCGCGCCCGCATCGCGCTGGGCGAATTGCTCGGCACCGCGGCCGGCGACCCGGCGCGGCACCGGCGCATCGCGCTGGTCGGGTTGCGCGGGGCAGGCAAGTCCACCCTGGGCCAGATGCTCGCGGACGACCTCGAAGTGCCTTTCGTCGAACTGAGCCGCGAGATCGAGAAGTTCGCCGGCTGCAGCGTGCGCGAGATCCACGACCTCTACGGCACCAACGCCTACCGCCGCTACGAGCGGCGCGCACTCGAGGAAACGGTGCAGATCTACAGCGAGGTGGTGATCGCCACGCCCGGCGGCATCGTCTCCGATCCGGCCACCTTCAACCAGCTGCTGGCGCACTGCACCACGGTCTGGCTGCAAGCCGCACCCGAGGAACACATGGGCCGGGTGGCCGCCCAGGGCGACACCCGCCCGATGGCCGCCAGCAAGGAGGCGATGGACGATCTGCGCCGCATCCTGAGCGGCCGCGCGGCCTTCTATTCGAAGGCCGACCTCAGCGTGGACACCAGCGGGCGCGGCCTGGCCGACAGCTTCCAGCTGCTGCGCACGGCCGTGCGCGAGGCCATGGCGCAGGAAGTCTGAGGCCGGCGTTGCAGGACCTGTAAAAAAGTCATTCCAGTGTTGACGCGTCCGCAAACATGCAGCATGATGCATGTCCTGGCGCTCGAAAACTGCATTATTGTTCCTCGACGCCCCCGAACCCCACAGGAGACCTCGACATGACCGACACTGCCGCTCACCCCGCCCGCGTGGATTACCGCACCGATCCCACGCAGTACCGCCACTGGACATTGAGTGTCGAGGGCCCGGTGGCCCGCCTGTCGCTCGACATCGCGGAAGACGGTGGCATCCGCCCGGGCTACAAGCTCAAGCTCAACAGCTACGACCTGGGCGTCGACATCGAGCTCAACGACGCGCTGAACCGCGTGCGTTTCGAGCATCCCCAGGTGCGCTCGGTGATCGTCACCAGCGGCAAGGACCGCATCTTCTGCTCGGGCGCCAACATCTTCATGCTCGGCGTCTCGAGCCATGCCTGGAAGGTGAACTTCTGCAAGTTCACCAACGAGACCCGCAACGGCATCGAGGACTCGTCGAAGCATTCGGGCCTGAAGTTCCTCGCGGCGGTCAACGGCGCCTGTGCCGGCGGCGGCTACGAGCTGGCCCTGGCGTGCGACGAGATCCTTCTGGTCGACGACCGTTCCTCCTCGGTCTCGTTGCCCGAAGTGCCGCTGCTCGGCGTGCTGCCCGGCACCGGCGGCCTGACCCGCGTGACCGACAAGCGCCGCGTGCGCCATGACCTGGCCGACATCTTCTGCACCAGCGTCGAAGGCGTTCGCGGCCAGCGCGCCGTCGAGTGGCGCCTGGTCGATGCGATCGCCAAGCCGGCCCAGTTCGGCGCCGCGGTGCAGGAGCGCGCCGCCAAGCTGGCCGAAGGCAGCCTTCGCCCGGCCGAAGGCAAGGGCGTCAGCCTGGCACGCCTCGAGCGCGAGGACGGCGCCGACAGCCTGCGCTACGAGCACGTCACGGTCGAGATCGACCGCGCCCGCCGCACCGCGACCCTGACGGTCAAGGCGCCGAAGGGTGCGCAACCGGCCGACATCGGCGCGATCGAAGCCGCCGGCGCCGGCTGGTGGCCGCTCGCGATGGCGCGCCAGCTCGACGACGCGATCCTGAACCTGCGCACCAACGAGCTCGACATCGGCACCTGGCTGCTCAAGACCGAGGGCGATGCCCAGGCCGTGCTGGCCAGCGACGCCACCATGCTGGCGAACAAGGACCACTGGCTGGTGCGCGAGACCATCGGCGCGCTGCGCCGCACGCTGGCCCGGCTCGACGTCTCGTCGCGCAGCCTGTTCGCCCTGGTCGAAGAGGGCTCCTGCTTTGCCGGCACCTTGGCCGAGCTGGCCTTCGCGGCCGACCGCGCCTACATGCTGGCGCTGCCCGACGCGCCCGAGAAGGCGCCCAAGCTGACGCTGAACGAGCTCAACTTCGGCTTCTTCCCGATGGTCAACGACCAGAGCCGCCTGCAGCGCCGCTTCTATGAAGAGAGCGCTCCGCTGGAAGGCGCGCGCGGCGCCGCCGGCAAGGCGCTGGATGCCGACGAAGCGCTGAAGCTCGGCCTGGTCACGGCCGCGCCCGACGACATCGACTGGAACGACGAGATCCGCATGGCGATCGAGGAACGCGCCGCGATGTCGCCCGACGCGCTGACCGGCCTCGAAGCCAACCTGCGCTTCGCCAGCAAGGAGAACATGAACACCCGCATCTTCGGCCGGCTCACCGCCTGGCAGAACTGGATCTTCAACCGCCCCAACGCGGTCGGTGCCAAGGGTGCCCTGAAGGTCTACGGCACCGGCGAGAAGGCCGGCTTCGACTTGAACCGCGTCTGATCCATCCGCCCACAACGAACTCCCAAAGGAAGCACGCCATGAGCACGGTCAACTACAGCGAAAAGATCCCCAACAACGTCAACCTCGGCGAAGACCGCACGCTGCAGCGCGCGCTCGAAGGCTGGCAGCCCAACTTCGTCAACTGGTGGGACGACGTCGGCCCGGATGGCTCGACCGCCTACGAGGTCTACCTGCGCACGGCGGTCAGCGTCGACCCGCAGGGCTGGGCCCAGTTCGGCCACGTGAAGATGCGCGACTACCGCTGGGGCATCTTCCTGAACCCGGGCGACGCCAACCGCGAGATCCACTTCGGCGACCACAAGGGCGAGAAGGCCTGGCAGGACGTGCCTGGTGAGCACCGCGCCAACCTGCGCCGCATCATCGTCACGCAGGGCGACACCGAGCCGGCCTCGGTCGAGCAGCAGCGCCACCTGGGCCTGACTGCGCCCAGCATGTACGACCTGCGCAACCTCTACCAGATCAACGTGGAAGAGGGCCGCCACCTGTGGGCAATGGTCTACCTGCTGCACAAGCACTTCGGCCGCGACGGCCGCGAAGAGGCCGAGGCGCTGCTGCAGCGCCAGTCGGGCGATGCCAACAACCCGCGCATCCTGGGCGCCTTCAACGAGAAGACGCCCGACTGGCTGGCGTTCTTCATGTTCACCTACTTCACCGACCGCGACGGCAAGTTCCAGCTGTCGGCGCTGGCCGAGAGCGCCTTCGATCCGCTGGCGCGCACCACCAAGTTCATGCTGACCGAGGAAGCGCACCACATGTTCGTGGGCGAGAGCGGCGTGTCGCGCGTGCTGCAGCGCACCGCGCAGGTCATGAACGAACTCAAGACCGACGATCCGCAGAAGGTGCGTGCGGCCGGCGCCATCGACCTCGGCACCATCCAGCGCTACCTGAACTTCCACTACAGCGTGACCATCGACCTGTTCGGCGCCGACCAGTCGAGCAACGCCGCGATCTTCTACAGCTCGGGCCTGAAGGGCCGCTACGAAGAAGGCAAGCGCACCGACGACCACGTGCTCAAGGGCCAGACCTACAAGGTGCTCGAGGTGGTGAACGGCCAGCTCGTCGAGAAGGACGTGCCGATGCTCAACGCGCTCAACGAAGTGCTGCGCGACGACTTCATCAAGGACTCGGTGGCCGGCGTGCAGCGCTGGAACAAGGTGCTCGAGAAGGCCGGCATCCCGACCCGCCTGACCGTGCCGCACAAGGCATTCAACCGCCAGATCGGCGCGCTGGCCGGCATCAAGATGTCGCCGGACGGCCGGGTGGTGAGCGAGGCCGAATGGGCCGCGAAGAAGGGCGAATGGCTGCCGACGCCCGATGACTTTGCTTTCGTGGCATCGTTGATGGGCCGGGTGGTCGACCCGGGCAAGTTCGCCGGCTGGATCGCGCCGCCGGTGATGGGCATTAACCGTCAACCTGTGGATTTTGAGTACGTTCGCTTCGGCTGAACTGTTGCTCGCCCCCAGGTTGCCCGGCACTTCGTGTCCGGGCGCCCACCCCCTACCGGGGGCAACACCAGCGGCCTGGCCACGCCAGCTCCGCGGTGTTTCACGAAGGGGCCGGCGCTATGCGCGGCCGGGGCGGTACAAGTACCCTGAACGGTATGGACCGTCTGGACGATAGAGGAGACCCACGATGGACATGGCAGTCGATGTTTCTGTGATCAGGCAGCACCTGATCGACCCCGAGATCTGCATTCGCTGCAACACCTGCGAAGCCACCTGCCCGGTCGATGCGATCACGCACGACGACCGCAACTACGTCGTTCGTGCCGATGTCTGCAACGGCTGCATGGCCTGCATCTCGCCGTGCCCGACCGGCTCGATCGACAACTGGCGCACCATGCCCCTGGTGCGCGCCTACTCGATCGAGGAGCAGCTGACCTGGGACGAGCTGCCGGCCGAACTCACGCCCGAGCAGCTCGAGGCCGAAGGCGTCGGTGCGCCACAGGAGGCGCTGCTGCAGCAAGTGCCGGCCGCGCCGCCGCAGCCGCCAGCGGCGCCCGGCGAAGTGGTTTTCGATTCGGCGCAGTACGGTTCCACCGTGCCGCCCTGGTCGGCCGCGCACGCCTACACCAACCTGCATCCGCCGAAGAATCCGACCACCGCCACCGTGGTGGGCAACTTCAACTGCACCGAGGCCGGCTTCGAGAACCAGACCCACCACATCGTGCTCGACTTCGGCGCCATGCCGTTCCCGGTGCTCGAGGGCCAGTCGATCGGCATCATCCCGCCCGGCACCGATGCCAACGGCAAGGCGCACTTCGCGCGCCAGTACTCCATCGCGAGTCCGCGCAACGGCGAGCGGCCGGGCTACAACAACATCTCGCTGACCGTGAAGCGCGTGCTGGAGGACCACCAGGGCAAGCCGGTGCGCGGCGTGGCCAGCAACTACGTGTGCGACCTCAAGGTCGGCGACAAGGTGCAGGTGATCGGGCCTTTCGGCGCCTCGTTCCTGATGCCGAACCACCCCAAGTCGCACATCGTGATGATCTGCACCGGCACCGGCAGCGCACCGATGCGCGCCATGACCGAATGGCGCCGGCGGCTGCGCAAGAGCGGCAAGTTCGAGAGCGGCAAGCTGATGCTGTTCTTCGGCGCCCGCACGCAGCAGGAGCTGCCGTACTTCGGTCCGCTGCAGACGCTGCCCAAGGACTTCATCGACATCAATTTCGCCTTCTCGCGCACGCCGGGAAGCCCCAAGCGCTACGTGCAGGACCTGATGCGCGAGCGCGCCGCCGACCTGGCCGAATTGCTCAAGGACGGCCAGACCCACTTCTACGTCTGCGGCCTCAAGAGCATGGAAGAGGGCGTGGTGCTGGCGCTGCGCGACGTCGCGACGGAGGCCGGTCTGGACTGGGACACGGTCGGCTCGGGCCTCAAGCGCGAAGGCCGCCTGCATCTGGAGACATACTGAGACCTTGCGGGACAGACCAAGAAACTGCGCAGCAGTTTTTGCTCTGTCCTCAACTGACCAGAAAGAACTGCCACGATGAAGTTCGCCGACTTCCATGCGGGCCGCGTCATCGAGGCCGGCCCGTACCTCGTGACCGAGGCGGAAGTCCTGCAGTTCGCTCGGGCCTACGACCCGCAGTGGTTCCACACCGACGCCGAGGCGGCGTCCGAGGGGCCCTTCGGCGGCCTGATCGCGAGCGGCTGGCACACCAGCGCGATCGCGATGCGGCTGGTCACCGAGGCGGCGCTGGCCGGCTCCGAATCCTTCGCCTCGCCGGGCCTGGCCTTCCTCAAGTGGCCGAATCCGGTGCGCCCGGGCGACAGCCTGCGCCTGCTGGCCGACGTGATCGAGGTGCGGCGCTCCGAGAAGCGGCCGACGCTGGGCATCCTGCGCTGGCGCTGGCGGCTCTTCAACCAGCGCCAGTTGCCGGTGCTCGACCTCGAGGCGACCAGCCTGTTCAGGCTGCCGGCCTGATCCCCGCCACGCAGGCCGATCCCGCCCGGGCGCTTCAGTCGAGCAGGCCGTTGTGCACCGCGTACTGCACCAGCTGCGCGTTGGAGGCGACCCCCAGCTTCTCGAGGATCCGCCGCCGGTAGGTGCTCACCGTCTTCACGTTGATCAGCAGCCGTTCGGCGATCGCGGTCAAGGCCTCGCCCGCGACGATCATCCGCATGATCTGCGACTCGCGCGCCGACAGGTGCTCGTGCGGTCGCGGATGAGGCGCCAGGCCGTTCACCGAGTCGAGCAGCGCGTCGGTCACCGCGGGGGTGATGAACTTCTTGCCCCGGTTGACGTTGCGGATCGCCGCGATCAGGTCGCTCGCCTCCATGTCCTTGGCCACATAGCCCTTGGCGCCGTTGCGCAGCGCCCGGATGGCGTACTGCGGCGCCGCGTACATGCTCAGCATGACGACGTGCACCGCCGGGAAGCGCGCATGGACCGTGTCGAGCACGTCCAGCCCGCTGGTGTCGGGCAGGTTGATGTCGAGCAGCAGCACGTGGGTGTCGCCGCGCTCGAGCAGCGCGAGCCCGTCGCGCCACTCGCCGGTCTCTTCGACCCGCGCGATGTCCGGCGCATCCTGAAGCACCTTGCGCAGGCCCGAGCGGAACATCGCATGGTCGTCGATGATCAGCACGTTGATCATGCGCGCAGCAGCGGGTTGTCGATGATCGGTGCGTGCAGCGTGATCCGGGTGCCGGCGCCCGGGGCGGAGTCGATCAGCAGGGTGCCGCCGATCTCGTGCGCGCGCTCGCGCATGG
Source organism: Variovorax sp. P1_G12 (assembly GCF_056405555.1). NCBI lineage: Bacteria > Pseudomonadati > Pseudomonadota > Betaproteobacteria > Burkholderiales > Comamonadaceae > Variovorax > Variovorax sp. P1_G12. The sequence continues at coordinate 29,589 of NZ_JBFUBW010000020.1, forward strand.
AGATCAGTCCGAGCGAATGGCGGGTGGCGTCGTGCCGGATGCTGCCGGCGCCGGGCATGCCGCAGCCGTTGTCCTCGATCTCGAGCCAGAAGGCGTCGTCGCTGCGGCGCAGGCGCACCGCCACGGCGGTCGCCCTGGCATGGCGCGCCACGTTGGTCAGCGCCTCCTGGAAGATCCGGTAGACCGCGATCGAGCGCCAGCGGCACAGGTCGAGATCGAACTCGTCCGGCTGCATGCTCACCTTGAGGCCCGAGCGCTCGCGGAAGCGGGCCAGGTGGCCCGCGATCGCGGCGTGCAGGCCCAGGTGGTCGAGCAGCTGCGGGCGCATCGATTCCGACAGCTCGCGCACGTTGTCGATGGCTTCGAGCAGCAGCGCGTTCAGGTCCGTCGCAATGCCGCGGATGGTGCGCGAGCGCGAGCGGCGCGAGATGCGCCCGACGTCGAGCTTCATCGAGGTCAGCAGGCCGCCCAGCACGTCGTGCACCTCGCGCGCGTAGTCGGCGCGCTGCTGTTCGCGGATGCTGTTGAGGTGCGAGGCGAGCTGGCGGTACTCCTGCCGCGACTGCTGCAGCTCGGCATCGCGCTGCACCTGGGCGCTGACGTTGACGCCGACCCCCACGATCGCCGGCTGCCCGCGGTACTGCATGGCCTCGCCGTGCACTTCGATGTAGACCACGCGGCCGTCGCGGTGCAGGCCCTGCGTGATGAAGCGCATGCTCTTCACCTCGCCCGAGATGCGCCGGTTGTAGCGGTCCATCACCTCCGCCTCGTAGTCGGGCGGCACGCACTCGCGCAGCGGGCGTCCGGTCATCTCGTCGACCGAGTAGCCGGCCATTGCGCCGAAGGTCGCGTTGGAATACTGGAAGTGCTCGTCCTGCAGGATGTAGATCCCGGCCACGGACTGCTCCACGATCCCGCGAAACGGAACGGGTTCGATCCCGCTTGTATCAAGGGGTTCGTGCGTCATGGTGTTTTGCGCCCACCGGTCTCCCGGCGCACGCAGCCTTGTCTCCGATTGTTTTCTATCTAGTTAATCCATTGTGCCGCCTCGGACTGCGGCTCGCATCCGCGTTAAGCCGTAGACGCGTCGGTAGTTCCCCTGGGGCCGGGGCCCGTTTATCTGACACGAACTTCCCGTTGATCTGACTGGTCGTTGGAGCGCGCTCTCACTAGCATCGGACGGCGTGCCGCCTCTGGCGCGCGCCCACAACGAGAACGACGGAGACAAGCGAATGAACGAGTGCTGGAAGCAGGCGCGGCTCGCGGCTGCCTGGATGGGGGTCGCCTTGACCGCGGTGGCGCTGGTCGCGTGCGGTGGGGGCAGCAGTGGCGGCGCGGGCCTGTTCAGCCCGCCCGCAACGCAGACACCGGCGGCCTCCGGCGCCGGCGGGGTGCCGACCGCCGCCCCGGTCAGGCCGGGTCCGGGCACGCCGGTTGTCCCGGAATCCGGTACGCCGCGGCCCGAAGTCTCGCTGGCGGGCCTCAAGTTCTGGCTCGGCGAAATGGGGCCGTCCGGCGAAACGGCCTTCAGCGGGCCGCAGCAGCAGCCCTTCCTGTGCCTGACCCAGCTGTCGAGCCTCGGCGCGCCCGAGGTCGACAACCACGAAGGCATCGGCCAGCCGATCTACCAGAAGCCAGGCGACGCCAGCAGCCCCTTGCTTGGCCACAGCCGGTACTGCGGCGTGAAGACCCAGTTGCGCTACGTCTACTACAACGGCAGCGACTTCGCGGCCTTCGATCCGGCGACCCAGTTCACCACGCCGCCGGCCGACATGCGGCGCGTGCAGGTCAACGGCGTCGACGTGCCGTTCGTCGTGCGCGTGGAGGCAGGCACCATCAACCGCTTCGCCTACAGCGTGGCGATGCTGGCGCCGTTCGCGGAGACCACCGCGCAGCCGAAGGACCTGGACAACACGGCCTGGAACAAGAAGCTTGTCTACTGGATGCGCGGCGGCGTCGGCATCGGCCACCAGCAGGGCAAGGCGATGTGGTTCGGCGGCCTCTGGAGCGAGGAGAAGCCGGTCATGCCGCGCCTGCTCGAGCAGGGCTATGCGGTCGTTTCTTCCTCGGGCAACGAGACCGGCGTGCACTACAACCTCCAGCTCGGCGAGGAAACGGCCGTGATGGTCAAGGAGCACTTCGTCCAGACCTATGGGGCGCCCAAGTACACGGTCGCGATGGGGATCTCGGGCGGCGCGGTGCAGCAGTACGTCTATGGCCAGAACCGGCCCAAGGGCCTGTTCGATGGGGGCGTGCCGATCCAGTCCTATCCCGACATGGTGACGCAGGTGACCTACGTGTCCGACTGCTCGCTGCTCGAGCAGTACTTCAAGGACGAGACGGCGCTGGCCCCGGGATCGATGTGGGCCACCTGGAGCAGTCGCACGCTGATCGAGGGGCTTGCGACCAGCGACACGCTGAAATCTTCCGAGTGCGTCAAGAGCTGGCTGGGCGCCGGGCCGCTGGTCTTCAATCCGACCTTCATCGTTCCTGACTATTTCGCTGCCGCGACCACCCTGGGCTGGCCCAACGCCTTCGCCAACGTCAAGTGGACCCACTGGAACGACCTGGCCAACATCTACGGCACCGACGCCCAGGGCTTCGCGCCGATCCCGATCGACAACGTCGGCGTGCAGTACGGGCTGCAGGCGCTGAAGGACGGCGCGATCACGACCGAGGAGTTCCTGCGCATCAACGCCTGTGCCGGCAGCTGGAAGGAACAGAACGAATTCGTCGACTGGCTGTCTGGCACCGACCCCTTCGACAGCCGCAACATGCGGCGCAGCGCGGACTGCCGCACCGACGCGGGCACGCCAGCGCCGCGCCGCAGCGGCAGCCTCAAGGCGATGAACCTGGCCTACACCTCGGGCCAGGTGTTCACCGGCAAGACGCTGGACATCCCGCTGATCGACCTGCGGCCGTGGAAGGAAGACGTGCTCGACATGCACAACTCCCGCCAGTCCTTCTCGGCCCGCGCCCGACTGGTGGCCGGCGGCGGCAATGCCGCCAACCAGGTGATCTGGTTCACGCACGAGACCAGCAAGGCCGACGTGGCCACGCGGGCGACGGATGCGCTCGCGGTGCTCGACGCCTACCTCACGAGCGGCGCCAGGCCGGCACGCTTCGCCGACCAGTGCTTCGACGCGGCGGGCCAGTCCATCGCGGCCGGCCCCGGGGTGTGGGGCGGCATCCTGGACAAGAACAGCGCGGGTGCCTGCACCCAGGCCTTCAAGGTCAACACCAGCCCGCGCATGGTGGCTGGCGACTCGTACCGTGGCGACCTGTTCAAGTGCACGCCCAAGCCGGTCGCCACGGCGCTGGCCGACGGCACCTACGCGCCGAGCGCGGGCGGCGCGGCCGATCCGTTCAGCACGGCCGAGAAGGCCTGGCTGAACCGGATCTTCGCCGCCGGCGTCTGCGACTACGCCAAGCCCGACCTGGGCCGGCCCGCGGGCCTGTGAGCCCGAACGAGAACGACAAGGAGACCTCGATGAACCCCGTGAAACGCGACGCCCGGCTGCGGCCCCCTCTCCTGGCAGTGCTCGCCGGCAGCCTGCTGCTGGGCGCGCTGGCCTCCTGCGGCGGGGGCAGCAGCGGGAGCTCCGCCGTCGGCCTGCCTCCGGCCAGCACCGTCGCCCCGCCGCCGGCGGCCGCCGGTGGCGTTTCCGACCCGGTGAAGACCACGCCGGGGGCGCTCAAGATCGCGGTCCTGTCGAGCCGCCCCGACCTGGTCAGCGGCGGCGATGCGTTGGTCGAGGTCGACGTGCCGAAGGGGCTGGATGCCGCCGAGGTGCGTGTGCTGCGCGATGGCACCGACGTGAGCGCGATGCTGAAGGCCTCGGCCGATGGCCGCACGCTGCGCGGACTGGTGTCGGGCCTGGCGCTCGGGAGCAACCAGCTGGTCGCGCAGGCCGGCCCGGGCAAGGCCCAAGGCGAGCTCACGCTCACCAACCATCCGATCACCGGCCCGATGTTCTCGGGCCCGCAGCTTTCGCCCTTCGAGTGCCGCACCTCCGAGTCCGGCCTGGGCGCGCCGCTGGACGCGAGCTGCTCGGTCGCCACGCGCTACGACTGGTTCTATTTCACGGCGGCCGGCGTGCGCAAGCCGCTGGGCGACCCCTTGGGCGCGCGGCCGGCCGATCTGGCGACGGCGACGACGATCGACGGCAAGACGGTGCCCTTCATCGTGCGGGTCGAGTCCGGCACCATCAACCGCTCGATCTACCGCATCGCGGTGCTCGACGACCCCGCCGTCGCCGGCCAATGGAACAGCGCCGGCTGGAACCAGCGCGTCGTGTTCCGCTTCGGCGAGTCGACCGCCGCCCAGTACAACCAGGGCGCCAGTTCGGTGAACGAGGCCTTCAAGGCCGATCCCGTCGACCAGCAGAGCGTGAAGGCGCTGGAGCGCGGCTTCGCCTACGTGGTCTCGACGCTGAACGTCAACAAGGTGAACGTCAACGACGTGGTCGCCGCCGAGACCGCCACCATGCTGCGCGAGCACATCGCGAAGGCCTACGGCGTGCCGCGCTGGGTGGTCGGCATGGGGGGCTCGGGCGGTGCGATCCAGCAGATGCTGATCGCGCAGAACTATCCGGGCATCCTCGACGGGATCATGCCGGACTCGGCCTTTCCGGATGTCTTCGGCACCGCGATGGCGGTCTCGGACTGCCGGCTGCTGAACCGCTACTTCATCGCCAACCCACCGGCCAGTTCCACGGTGCGCAGGGCCTTCGAAGGCCACCTGAACACGCCCTTCGGCATCACCTGCGCCAGCTGGGACAAGGGCAACGGCGACGCCGTGCTGGCCACCAGCGGATCGGTCACGCCGGCCTGCGGCCTGAACGACGGCACCAAGGTCTACAGCCCGCTGACCAACCCGGCGGGCGCGCGCTGCACGGTGTACGACATCAACGCCAACAGCCTCGGGCGCGACCCCGCGACCGGCTTCGCGCGCCGTCCGCTGGACAACGTCGGCGTGCAGTACGGCCTCGACGCGCTTCGCAAGGGCCTCGTCACCACGACCGAGTTCCTGGACCTGAACGAGACCATCGGCGGCTACGACGTCGACGGCAACATCGTGAAGCCGCAGCGCACGGTGGCCGACGCGCAGGCGCTGGCGCGAAGCTATGAACTGGGCCGGATCGGCTCGGGCGGCGGCGGCCTGGCGACGGTGCCGATCCTGAGCGTGCATCCCTACGCCGAGCCCGGCGGCGACATCCACACGATCTACAACGACATCAAGATCCGAGAGCAACTCCAGAAGGCCAACGGCCGCGCCGACAACCAGGTGATCTGGCTGTTCCCGCACCCGGACCTGGCCAAGCTGGTCGGCAAGCCGGAGCAGGTCCTTCCGCTGTCGCTGCTGTTGAAGGACCTGATCCTCACCCGCCTCACGCTCATGACGTCCTGGCTGGACGGCATCACCGCCGACCCGGCCACGCTCACGGCCGACAAGGTGGTGCGGCACAAGCCGGGCGACGCGGTCGACTCGTGCTGGGACGTGAACGACAGCGCCCGCTACATGGAGGCGGCCACCATGAGCGGCAGCGGCAAGTGCAACACGCTCTATCCGAAGACCCCGGCGCCGCGCATGGTGGCGGGCGGCCCGGTGAGCGACGACGTGCTCAAGTGCCAGCTCAAGCCCGTGGACGTCGCGGACTATGCGCCGGCGGTGTTCACCGGGCCCGAGGAGGCGCGGCTGAAGGCGATCTTTGCGCAGGGCGTGTGCGACTTCAGCAAGCCGGGCGTGGGGCAGGCCAAGCTGAAGGGGACCTGGCTGCGCTACTGATGCCCCCACGCTCCGCACTGCTCACTGCGCAGGCGGCGGCCGCCAGTCCTCCTTGGCCACCAGCACCGGGGTGGCGGGCTGGAGCACGAAGTTCGGCGACATGATCTGCACGCCGTACTCGTTGAAGACGTCCTGGACGTGGCCGTGCAGCGTGTTGAGCACGTCGTACTTGGGCGCCCCCGCGCGCATGAAGACGTTGAGCTCGTACTCGACGTAGAAATCCTGCAGCCGCACCTGCCGCACCGCGGGCGGCGGATCGGCCAGCAGGTCAGGGGTCCGGCCGGCGGCCATCACGAGCATGGCATGCACCTGGCGCCAGGGGCTGTCGTAGCCGATCGTGACCGAGGTGGACAGCGCGATGCCGCGGCCGCTGGTCCTGCTGGTGTCGCTCGAATTCAGGATCCGGGTCGCGACCACCAGCGAGTTGGGCAGCGTGACCTCCTGGTCGAGGCGGTTGCGCAGCTTGGTCGAGAGCGTGCCGAGCTCGATCACGTAGCCCTCGGCCTCGCCGATCTGCACGTAGTCGCCGGGCTGCAGCGCCCGCGAATAGATCAGCACGAAGCCGGACATGATCTGCGACACCACGCCGGACGAGCCGAGCGTCACCAGCACGCCGAAGAACACGCTCAGGCCCTTGAACGCATCGGAGTCGGACCCCGGGATGAAGGGATAGGCGACCACCGCCGCGAACAGCCACACCAGCACCACCGTCAGCCGCCGCGTGGCGCCGATGGTGTCGGCCTGCAGCGCCGCGACCTTCACGCCGCTGGCGTGCGCGGCATTGAACAGCGCATGCAGGCCGCGCACCACCAGGTGCGCCATCAGGAAGATCGCAGCGACCAGCGCCAGGTCGGGGAGCGCGTGCAGCACCGCGACCGCGATCCCCGAGGCCACCGCGAACAGCGAGCTGTCGAGCGTCTCGCCCCATGGATGGGTGTAGGGGAAGCGGGTCAGCGCGTAGGCGAGCCAGACGTACACCGCCATCAGCATCAATGCGAACTTGAGCCACTGGATCGCGTAGCCCAGGGCCGACACGATGACCCGGCGAGCGTGGAACAGGGGCCGCGCGGCCGCGCGTGCGTGCAGGGCCTGCATCCGGGCCTCGATGCCGGCGGCCAGCCGCCGCAGCGCGAACACCACCGCCGCGAGGGCCGCCGTGGCGAGGGCGACCCAGCCGAGCGAGATCGCGAACTGGCGCGTGCTGCTCTGCGCCTGCCGTGCGAGCAGGGCCTCGTGCAGTCGCGCGGCGGCCTGCGCAGCGACCTGCGCCACCCCCGGATCGCCCGGCTCCAGATCGCTGGCAAAGATCGCGAACAAGGTCCCGCCTTCGAGCATCACCGCATAGCCCGGCACGCCTTCATGGGTGAAGCTCGCGACCTCGACGGGCGCGCCCAGGCTTTCCAACCGGAGCTCGCGGATGCGCTCGGTGGCGCGATGGGCGCGCTGCTGCGGCGAGAGGCCGAACATCGGCACGCGGAAGACGAAGACCTGGCGATTCCACACCTTCAGCGAAGCGCTCGTGGGCGCGGCTTCCTGGGCCGCGCCGGCGCCCGCCGCCGCGGTCAGGAGCCAGGCCAGCAGCAAGACGGCCCGGCGCAGGGGCGCCCCGAGATGGGCGACGAAACAGAAGAAACGAATAAGAGCCATCCCGGGTGCCAAGCGAGCCTCAACGGGCCTGCAGCGTTGCAGTCCCGAACTGTGCCAGGAGGGCCGGCGCCGCTGTGGTCGCCGCCGCCTTGGGTTCCTTCGGTTTCGGCTCGCAGCCAGCGAGCGCCGCCGTCGCCAGGCAGATGGCAATTGGAAGTGCAAGGCTTCGATGCGTCATGGTTGCTCCTTGTGAACCGGCAGAAAGTACACCACGATCGGCCGGCCCGGACAAGGCGCGCGGTGCTTTCCCGCATTGATGCGCCGGCGCCCGCCGCGTTAGGCTGCGGGGGTGAACCCAACAACCCCCGCCCCCTTCGTTCCCCGGATCCGCCTGTACCAGGAGTGGCTGCGCGACACGCGCGGCCTGAGCTTCGACACCTATGACGCGCTGTGGCGCTGGTCGGTCACCGACCTGCCGGCCTTCTGGCAGAGCATCTGGGATTTCAGCGGCATGCAGTCGCCGACGCCGGCCAGCGCCGTGCTGGCCGAGGCGCGCATGCCCGGCGCGCGCTGGTTCCCGGGCGCCCAGGTGAACTACGCACGCGAGGTGCTGCGCCATGTGGACGCGGCGCATGCGGCGGGCATGCCGGCCGTCATCAGCGAGAACGAGCGGGGCGAGGTGCGCGAGATGTCCTGGCCCGAGCTTCGGCGCCAGGTCCATGCCTTCGCGCTGACGTTGCGCGCGCTCGGCGTCGGGCGCGGCGACCGCGTCGCGGCCTACCTGCCGAACGTACCGGAGACCTTGATCGCCTTCCTGGGCTGTTCCAGCGTCGGTGCGATCTGGAGCGTCTGCGCGCCGGACATGGGCACCGCCGCGGTGGTCGACCGATTCCGCCAGATCGAGCCCAAGCTGCTGATCGCCGCCGACGGCGTGCATTACGGCGGCAAGCCGCTGGATCGCAGCGCCGTGGTGCAGGAACTGCGCGCCTCGCTGCCCAGCGTGGGCCGGCTGGTGCTGCTGAAGACGCCTTACGCCGCGCAGCAGGTCGCGGCCGATGCCGACTGGACCGCCGCCGTGGCGCGCGACGATGCCGAGGTCGCGGCCTTCGAGCCCGAATGGCTGCCCTTCGACCACCCGGTCTGGATCGTCTACTCGAGCGGCACCACCGGCCTGCCCAAGCCGATCGTGCACGGGCAGGGCGGCATCATCGTCAACATGTACGCCGGCGGCCTGCATCACGACTTGGGCCCGAGCTACAGCGCCAACAACTTCGGCGAGCGCTACCACTGGTACAGCTCGACCGGCTGGGTGATGTGGAATTCGCAGCTCTCGGGCCTGGCTTTCGGTTCGACCATCTGCATCTACGACGGCCACCCGGCCGGCAGCCGCGAGAAGCCCGACTGGGGCGTGCTGTGGCGCTTCGTCGCCAGGCACCGGGTCAGCTTCTTCGGCGCCGGCGCGGCCTATTTCGCCAGCTGCATGAAGGCCGGCCTCGAGGCGAAGGACTGCGGCGATCTCGCGGGCGTCCGGGCGCTGGGCAGCACCGGCTCCCCCTTGGCCGAGGAGGTGCAGCGCTGGGGCACAGCGCAGCTGCTGGCGGCCGGCGCGCCCACGGTCTGGTGGTACAACATTTCCGGCGGCACGGATTTCTGCGGCGCCTTCGTCGGTGGCAACCGCGAGTTGCCCGAAGTTCCGGGCCAGATGCAGTGCCGCTTCCTAGGCGCCGCGGTCGACGCCTGGAACGAGGCCGGCCAGCCCGTGATCGGCGAGGTCGGCGAGCTCGTCTGCACGCAGCCCATCCCGTCGATGCCGCTGCGCTTCTGGGGCGACGAAGGCAACGCGCGCTATCTGTCGAGCTACTTCGACACCTACCCCGGCGTCTGGCGCCACGGCGACTGGATCCGGATCGGCGAGGACGGCGGCTGCATCATCTACGGCCGCAGCGACGCCACCATCAACCGCCAGGGCCTGCGCATGGGCACCAGCGAGATCTACAACGCGGTCGAAGGCCTGCCCGAGGTGCTCGACTCGATGGTGGTCGACCTCGAATACCTGGGGCGCGAGAGCTACATGCCGCTGTTCGTGGTGCTGCGCGAGGGCGCGGTGCTCGACGACGCCCTGCGCGGCCGGATCCACCACGCGATCCGCACCTCGCTGTCGCCGCGCTTCGTGCCCGACGACACCTTCCAGGTGGCCGAGATCCCGCGCACGCTGTCGGGCAAGAAGCAGGAGCTGCCGATCAAGAAGCTGCTGCTGGGCCAGCCGATCGAGAGGGTCGTGAACCGCGAGGCAATGGCCAACCCGGCCAGCCTCGATTGGTACGTCGCGTTCGCGGAACAACGCTCGCCCCCAGGTCGGGCTCACTGCGTGTAGCCCTCCCACCCCCTACCGGGGGCAACACCAGCGGCCCGGCGAAGCCGGTTCCGCGGTGTTTCACCAACGGGCCTGGCTGCGCCGGCCGGGGGAACACCGTCGCCATCGCTGTGTTTGTTCTTCGGCTGCGCGCAGCGCGCCTGTTCGTGGGCAGTCGCGGAACCGGCTTCGCCGGGCCGCTGACTGCGCCCCCGGTAGGGGGTGGGCGCCCGGACACGAAGTGCCGGGCAACCTGGGGGCGAGCAACAATCAGAGCCAGTTGCCGCTCGAGGGCATCTGGATCGCGTCCGGGCCGCTCGTATCGACCAATGCACCGAGGAAGACGCTCAGCAGCGCAATGAAGATGCTCGCGAACATCGCGGTCCAGAAACCCGAGACCTTGAAGCCGCGCACCAGCGCCGACACCAGCAGGATCATCAGCGCGTTGATCACCAGCAGGAACAGGCCGAAGGTCAGCAGCGTCAGCGGCAGGGTCAGCACGATCAGCAGCGGCTTGACGACGGCGTTGGCGAAGCCCAGCAGCAGCGCGGAGATCACCAGCGATCCGGTGCTTTCGAACGTGATGCCGCGAAAGATGTAGCTCGCCACCCAGAGCGAAAGGGCGGTGATGGCCCAGTGCAGCAGGAAGGGCGCCAGGGAGTTCAGCATGTAGCGGCTCGCGGTTTCGGGAATGGAGCCGCGATCATATCGGCGGCCGCTGCGGGCGGCGCCGTCAGGCCCGATGGCGACGGTTCGAGAGCTTGGTCAGCAATTCGTCGGCGACCTCGAACGCACGATGTTCCATGACGGCCACCGGGTAGCTGCCGAGGCGCAGGCGGTCGTAGATCACGGTCGCATAGCTGAACTCGGCGCCCAGGGCCGCCGCCGCGTCCTGCAGGCATTCGGCGACCGAAGGCAGGCCTTCGCGCGTGTAGCGGCGGGTGCCATCGCCGATGCCGACGTACGCGTTGAAATTGCCGTCCTTGCGTGTCGTGATCTCGACCTCAGGTTGCATGACTCACTTTTCCCATAACTTCATTCGTCGGTCCGTCCGCCGGAGCGGAACCCTCGACCATACAAAGAGACGCGCGGTTGCGCTATCACGGAAAACGGTGAGTGAGCGAGGTCCGATCGGCGGCGGCGCCTTAGAGGTCGGCGAAGTCCGAGTTGCCGCTGTGGTCCCGGGACTGCCACTCGGCGAGCCAGAGTTCCACGCGCGTCGCCACGCGGTCCAGCGCCACCTTGCGGTCGCTGTCCAGGTTGGACAGCAGCATGCGGCAGCGCAGCACGCCGTTCTCGTGGAGCTCCGCGAGGCCGCCGTGGGACTGGTCTTCGCCGCGCTTGAACTGGAGGTTGAAGGTCCAGCCTTCGGGCAGGGCCAGCGAGAGTTCGAGGCGGCAGTCTGGTTCGTCCATCGGGGTTCCTGGCCCCGGGCTTGGGGCCAGGACAGCATACCCCTGCGCGGGCACCGCGTTCCGGCGTCAGATCACATGCGGGTGGCGTGCCCTGTCGTACAGCGTGCGGGCCAGTTCGCGGTGGCGCTCGAGCAGGGGGGCGAGTTCCAGATCGGCAAAGCGCCCATCGCGGATCCGCACGCGGCCGTTGATCACGTTCAGTGCCGCGGCGCCCGGCTGGCAGAACACCAGTGCGGCCACCGGGTCGTGGCCGGCGCCCGCGTGCGCGACCCCGCGCAGGTCGAACGCGACGATGTCGGCCGACATGCCCGGCGCGAGCGAGCCGATGTCGTCGCGGCCGAGCACGCGGGCGCCGCCGAGGGTGGCGATCTCCAGCGCCTCCCGGGCGGTCATCGCGGCCGGGCCGAAACCCACGCGCTGCAGCAGCATGGCCTGGCGCGCTTCGCCCAGCATGTGGGCGCCGTCGTTCGAGGCGCTGCCGTCGACGCCCAGGCCCACCGCCACGCCGGCGCGCCGCATGGCGCCGATCGGCGCGATGCCCGAGGCCAGCCGCATGTTCGAGCACGGGCAATGGGCGACGCCGGTACCGGTGCGGCCGAAGAGGGCGATGCCGGCCTCGTCGAGCTTGACGCAGTGGGCGTGCCAGACGTCGCGGCCGACCCAGCCCAGGTCCTCGGCGTACTCCGCCGGTGTCATGCCGAACTTCTCGCGCGAATAGGCGATGTCGTTGTCGTTCTCGGCCAGGTGGGTGTGCAGCGAGACGCCGCGCTCGCGCGCCAGCTCGGCCGACAGCCGCATCAGGTCGCGCGAGACCGAGAACGGGGAGCAGGGCGCCAGCACGATGCGGCGCATCGCGTGGCGCGAGGGGTCGTGCCAGCGGCCGATCAGGCGCTCGCTGTCGCGCAGGATCGCGGCTTCGGTCTCGACCACCTCGTCGGGCGGCAGGCCGCCGAGGCTTCGGCCCACGCTCATGCTGCCGCGTGCGGCGTGGAAGCGCATGCCCATCGCGTCGGCGGCCTCGATCGAGTCGTCGAGCCGGGCGCCGTTCGGAAACAGGTAGAGATGGTCGCTGGTCGTGGTGCAGCCGGAGAGCATCAACTCGGCCATCGCGGTCTGCGTCGAGACCCGGATCATTTCGGGCGTGATGCGGGCCCACAGCAGATACAGGCTGGTGAGCCACCCGAACAATTCGGCATCCTGCGCTTCGGGCACCGCGCGCGTGAGGCTTTGGTACATGTGGTGGTGCGTGTTGACCAGCCCGGGCATCACGACGTGGCCGCGCAGGTCGATCGCCTCGGCCCGGCCGCTGGCCAGCGCCTGGGCGTAGACCGCCGGCAGTTCGGCCGTGGCGCCCACCCAGGCCACCGCCGGGCCCTCGGTCACGACCGCGCCGTCGGGGATCTCGCGCCGGGCGGCGTCCATGGTGACCAGCACGTCGGCGTGGCGCAGGATCAGCGGGCGCGAGGCTGTCGCGGAAGTGTTCATGTCATTCGGTTCCGTGTGAAGTTCCGGCGGCGAGCGCCAGCGCGCGCTCCTTCGACAGCACGCCGTTGTAGAAGAGGTTCAGCAGCACCGCCACGCAAGTTCCGAGCACGATACCGCTGTGCGTGAAGGGATGGGTCCAGGCCGGGAAGTGCTGGAAGAAGTTGGGCGAGAGCGTCGGCACCAGCCCGAGGCCGATCGAGATCGCGATCACGTGCAGCGCATGCCGATTCTGGCTGTAGTCGATCGATCCGAGGATGCGCACCCCGGTCGCCGCCACCATGCCGAACATCACGATGCCCGCGCCCCCGAGCACGAAGGTGGGCACCGAGGCCACGATGTGCGCCACCTTCGGGAGCAGCGCGAGCGTGATCAGGAACAGGCCCGCCAGCGCGGCGACGTAGCGCGAGCGCACGCCGGTCACGGTCACCAGCCCGACATTCTGCGAAAAGGAGGTGTAGGGAAAGGTATTGAAGACGCCGCCGATCACGGTGCCCAGGCCGTCGGCGCGCAGGCCGCGCGTGAGCGCATCGGACGTGATCCGCCGCCCGGTGATGGCGCCGAGTGCCAGGAGCATGCCGGTCGATTCGACCAGCGTGATCAGCATCACGATGCACATCGAGACGATGGCGCCGAACTCGAAGCGCGGCAGGCCGAAATGGAAAGGCGTCGTGATCGCCAGCCAGCCGGCCTCCTCGAGGCCGTCGAAGTGCATGCGGCCGAGTGCCAGCGACAGCACGACGCCGGCCAGGATCCCGAGCAGCACCGAGATGTTGGCCACCAGGCCGCGGCCGAAGCGCGAGAGCACGATCACCACGGCCAGCACGACGGCGGCGATCGCCAGGCCGGCCGGATCGCCGTAGGCCGGGTTGGCCGCCGCATGGGGAACACCGTCGATGACCGTGGACTGCGTCGGCTGGCCGCCGGCGGCCCAGTGGATCGCCACGCCCATCAGCGAGACCCCGATCAGCGTGATCACGGTGCCGGTCACCAGCGGTGGGAAGACTCCGAGCAGCCGGCCCATCAGCGGGGCCACCGCGATGCCGAAGAGGCCGGCCGCGATCGTCGCGCCGTAGATCGCCGGCAGGCCGAGCGAGGGATCGATGCCGATCGCGATCATCGGCCCGACCGCCGCGAAGGTCACGCCCATCATGACCGGCAGGCGGATGCCGAAGCACCAGACGCCCAGTGCCTGCACCAGGGTGGCGATGCCGGCGGCGAGCAGGTCGGCGTTGACCAGGAAGGCGATGTCCGACTTCGACAGCCCCAGCGCGCTGCCGACGATCAGCGGCACGGCGATGGTGCCGGCGTACATCACGAGCACGTGCTGCAGGCTCAGCGCTGCGCAGCGGGGAAGGGGAATCTTCTGGTCGACCGCGTCGCTGTCGGGGGCTTGGGTCGTCGATGGCGTGGCAGGCATAGGGGACCTTTCTGGGTGCGTCGAGAGGCTGGATGCGGCCGCAGTCTAGGCAGCGAGGACGTGCACACGCAAAGTCATTGTTTCGATCATGTTGTCCACAAAAAGTGGACAGGCCGCGCTGCGCTCAGGGTGCCAGCAGACCGTCGAGGCAGCGGATGATCTGCCCGGCCAGCAGGCCCGAGGCCGGCTCGGGCTCGCCGCCGGCGCGCGTCACGAGCTTGAGCGTCTGAGGCGACAGGCCGGTGTCGCGCAACGGCACGAAGACCAGGGAGCCGGCACGGCGTTCCTCGTCGATGTCGAGCCGGTTGAGCAGCGCGATGCCGGCGCCCTGAACCACTAGTCGCCGCATCAGCGCGGTCGACGTGGTCTCGATGATCGGCGAGACGCTGATCGCCGAGCGCCGGAATGCACCGTCCAGGATCGGGCGCAGCGAGAGCGTGGGCGAGGGCAGGATCAGCGGGTGGCCGACGCACTCCGAGAGCACCGTGGTGGCTTGCGCGGTCAGCGGATGGCCGGGCGGAACGACGGCGCCGATCGGCCATTCGCTCGTGAACAGGGTTCGGAAACCGGCGCTTTCGGGAACGTCATAGGCCAGTCCGAGGTCGGCGTCGCCGTCGCGCACGCTTCGCAGGACCGCTTCGATCGGCAGGTCGAGCAGCCGCAGCCGGATGCCCGGATGGGCGGCACGGAAGCGCTGCGCCACCATCGGCAGGAAGGCGCCTGCCAGGCCCGCCATCGTCGCCAGCGACGTCTCGCCGTCGCGCAGGCCGCGCACTTCCTCGATGCGCTGGCGCACGGCGTCGAAGTCCCGCAGCGTGCTGCGCGCATGCGCGAGCACGATTTCCCCGACCGGCGTCAGCTTGAGCGAGTTGTGAATGCGATCGAACAGCGGCGCCCCCAGCGCCTCCTCGAGATTGAGGATCTGCCGGTTGACCGCCGTCGGCACAACGTGCAGCTGCTCGGCGGCCTTGCGGATCGAGCCGGCGCGAACCACCTCGACGAAATAGCGGACGACCTTGGCGTGCATGGTGGCGCGGATTCTGCACGAGCCGGCGTGCCGTATTTTTTCGCACGCCCCCTGTTCAGGTGCTGCGCCGCTGCCGATAGCTTGGGGTGGACACACCGAGCAACCCTCATTCCGGCGAGCCGGGCTACCGCATCCTGATGCGCGAAGGGTGCAGGTTGGTCTATGGCCACATGCCGCTGCCGGAATTCCTGGCGCTGATGAAGCAGGCCCACGACACCGAGCTGCTGCACGCCGGCCTGGCGCGCATGCTGGACGCGACCGCCGTCATCGGCAGCCCCGCGGCGCTGGCGCGGCTGCGCCTGCGCGAGACGCCCGCCGCCATCGAACGCATGCGCGCCCAGTTGGGCCGGGCTGCGCTGCGCCTGGACCCGCACTCGTTGCGCTGGCTCGCGGCCGGCGAGCAGGGGCCCGCGAGCCTCGGGCTGTTCGTGCTGCTGACCGGCGTACGGCCGCGCCACTATCGGCAGGCGGCGCCGGCGCTGCCGCGCGACGCGGGCGCATTCCGGCGTTGCCGGCTCCTGATCGAGCAGGTGCCGGCGCTGCGCCACGCGTTGCCGCTGCTGGCGCAGCGCGTCGCCGAGCCCGGCGTGGCGGAGTGGGCCGCGCTCGCGCAGGCGTGGGAGGACCTCTGCACCCAGATGGACCACGAGGCGCCGGACTGGCGAGAGGGTCCGTTCAAGGCCCCCGGCGTGACCGCGATGCTGGCCTGCTTTCGCGAGCTCGAGCTCGCTTAGGGCCGGCGGGCCGTCGGTGGGCGCAGCGGCAACAGCCAGCAGCGCTTGCGCCGGATTCTTGCCGCGGCCAGGCGTTCACGTTCGCCGTAGGCGGTCCGCTCGGATTCGAGCGTCGCCCCCAGCGCGGCCAGATTGGCCTGGTTGTATTCCCAGGCGGCGGCGACCACGAAATGCCCGATCCGCCCGGCGTCCGGCTTGGGCGTGATCACGATGTGGCTGGCGCCCATCGCCTGCAGCAATTCGGAGCGCTCGGCCGCGAGCGTGATGCCTTCGCTGTAGCTCTCGATGTCCCGGTTCAGGCAGAGCCGCACCAGCGTCACGGTCGAGAAGCGCTCGGCGATGAACGCCATCAGCTCGAGCAGGACCATCCGGCCGATCTTCAGGCCGTGGAGGCGCTGGGCCTCTTCGGTGCGGGAGGGCGTGAAATGCTCGATGCGGATCTCGGTGCCGCCACGGCTCACCGGCACCGGATCCAGGGTGCCGAGGTGTTGATCGCCGTAATGCACGAGCATCGGGCCGCCGAGGACGCAGGTTTCCAGGGCGGGTCCTGTAACGCGCAGGCTGTGGGTGCTCATGCTTGATTGTTGAGCCGGGGGCGCCATTCGAATCGGTCGAACAGCGCGGTGTTTGCCCCATCAGATCGCGCGGCTACTCGGTGCGGGCTACAGTCGCTGGCGTTTTCGCCGCTCACAACAACAACCACCCATGCTTTCTCCCGTCCGGGCGTCCGAAGCGCCCGCCGGCGTCTCGTCTCCCACCGCTTCGCGCCAGCTGCTGCTGGGTCTCAGCCTGATCCTCATCGCGTTCAACCTGCGGCCGGTGTTCGGCAGCCTGTCGGTGCTGCTGCCCGAGGTCATGCGGGACACCGGCCTCACGCCCTCGGGCGCCAGCCTGCTGACGACGCTGCCGCTGCTGTGCCTGGGCCTGTTCGCGGCACCGGCACCGGCGCTGGCGCGCCGCTTCGGTCCGGAGCGCACCCTGCTCGGCGCCCTGCTCCTGATCTGCATCGGCACGGTGCTGCGCGGAACCGGCAGCCTGCCGATGCTGTTCTTCTCGTCGGCGCTGGCAGGCGCCGGCATTGCGGTCGGCAATGTGCTGCTGCCGGGACTGGTCAAGCGCGACTTCGCCAGCCGTGCCGCGATGATGACCGGCCTCTACACGCTGGGCATCTGCGCCGGGGCCGCCAGCGCGGCCGCCTTCTCGGTGCCGCTCGAGCGTCTGTTCGGCGGCTCGTGGACCCTGGCTCTGGCCTCGTGGGCCGTGCCGGCCGGGCTGGTGCTGCTGTTGTGGGCGCCCCGGGCGCTTTCGGCACGGCTGCGGCCGGCCCATGCCAGCATCCATCCGGGCGGCCTGCTGCGCAATGCGCTGGCCTGGCAGGTGACCTGCTTCATGGGCCTGCAATCGTCGCTTGCGTACATCGTGATGGGATGGCTGCCGCCGATGCTGCGCGAACGCGGCCTCGACAGCACCACCGCCGGCTATGTGCTGGCCGTCTCGATCCTCGTACAGCTCGCCACCTGCCTGGTCACGCCATCGATCGCCGCGCGCTGCCGCGACCAGCGCGGGCTGGCGCTAGGCCTCACGGCGATCATCCTGGTGTCGATGCTGGCCTTCCTGTTCGCGCCGCTGGGCGGGCGCTGGTTCTGGGCCGTGCTGCTGGGCTGCGGCCAGGGTGGCTGCTTCGCGCTGGCGCTGAGCCTGATCGTGATGCGTTCACCCGACGACACCGTGGTCGCGCAGCTCTCGGCGATGGCGCAGGGCTGGGGCTACGTGCTCGCGGCCGCCGGCCCGCTCATCGCCGGCCTGCTGCGCGGCTGGACCGGCAGCTTCGAATCGTCGGCCGCCTTGATGGTCCTCATCGCCGCCGGGATGGCGTGGAGCGGATGGGGCGCAGGCCGAAGGATGTTCGTGCGCCCCGGGCCGGCTCGATCCTGAGGCGTCGACTGGCGCCTAGCCCAGGTCGAACGCCTGGCGGAACGCGGCGCAGAATTCAGGCGTGCCGCTGATCGACAGGCTGAGCGTATGGCGGGCCGCGCCCGCCGGCCCGGCCTGCACCCGCAGCAGTCCTGCCGCCGGGTCGAACTCGATCGTCTCCGGCAGGTTGATCTCCTGCATGCCCTGCAGGTCGTAGTCCCAGTCGCCCCCGTCGCCCACCGGAGCGCCGGGTCCGCCGAAGCCGGCGTGGGCCCACTCCAGCACTCGGACGATCTCGGCGTGCACGGCCGGAACCTGCTGCGCACCGGTGCTCGCCATCGCGTCGAAGACGCCGACGCCCTCGGTGTCCTCGCTGTAGTCGAATTCCAGGTAGTCCAGCGTCATGTGCCTCCGGCAAGGTTCCAACCGGCGATCATCCGCGATCCGGCGAAGGCCCATCGGGCGCAGTCGCCCCCGGCTTCGACGCCTGCGCGAGCAGCCACTCGCGAAACAGCGTGAGCGCGGGCCGCTCGTCCTGCGCCGCCGGCGTCACCAGGAAGTAGCTGCGCTCGCCGCGCAGCGGCCGGTCGCAGGCCACGACCAGTTCGCCCCGCGCCAGTTCGGCCTCGATCAGCATGCGCGGCATCAGCGCCACGCCCAGCCCGTGGGCGGCGGCGGTGGCGAGCATCGAGAACAGCTCGTAGCGCGGGCCGCTGTGGGCGCCCGGCGCCTCGACGCGCTGGGCGTCGAACCATTGGCGCCAGCCCTCGGGCCGGGTGCTCTGCTGCAGCAGTGGCAGCCGCGCGACGGCGGCCGGCGAGAGCTGCCCGCGCGGCGCGATCAGGGCCGGGCTGCAGACCGGCAGCACGTCCTCGTTGAGCAGCGCGGTCGACCGCGTGCCGGCCCAGTTGGCGGTCTGCGCGGGCGTGCCGGTGTAGAGCGCGGCATCGAAGGCGGTCTCGTTGAACAGGAAAGGGCGGGTGCGGGTCTCGATGTGGACCGTGATGTCGGGATGCCGCGCCGCGAAGTCGGGCAGGCGCGGGATCAGCCAGCGGGTCGCGAAGGTCGGCACCGCCGCCAGTTGCAGCGAGCCGCCCAGGCCCTGGCGGGCCATGGCGTCGAGCGTGTCGCGCTCCATGGTGTCGAGCTGGCGCGCGATCTGGCGCGCATAGTCGGCGCCGGCCGGCGTCAACGCCACCCCATGGCGGGTGCGGCGGAACAGCGCCATGCCCAGGAAGGCTTCGAGCGCGGTGATCTGGCGCGAGACCGCGCTCTGCGTCAGGGCGAGTTCCTGCGCGGCGCGCGTGTAGCTTTCATGGCGGGCGGCGGCCTCGAAGCAGATCAGGGCCTGGGTGGAGGGGATCTTTCGGCGCATGGTATGCGGGTGTTACATAGTTGGATGAGGATTTGCCTCTATGGCGAGCCTGCGAGCTATTGTGCTTTGAAGTTCCCAGAACGCATAACTGGGTGTGGAATCGTCGTTTGCGCTCGCTATGCGCCGAGCTTACGATCGGGGCCAACCTCAGCACCCCTCAACGGAGACTTCACATGGCCCACGCCGCCTTTCAATGGGACGACCCCCTGCTGCTCGACCAGCAACTCACCGACGACGAGCGCATGGTGCGCGATGCCGCCAATGCCTACTGCCAGGAACGGCTCGCCCCGCGCGTGATCGAGGGCTTCCGCACCGGCGAGACCGACCCGGCGATCTTCCGCGAGATGGGCGCCCTGGGCCTGCTGGGCCCGACCATTCCCGAGCAGTACGGCGGCCCCGGCCTCAACTACGTCTGCTACGGCCTGATCGCCCGTGAAGTCGAGCGCGTCGATTCCGGCTACCGTTCGATGGCCAGCGTGCAGAGCTCGCTCGTGATGGTGCCGATCAACGAATTCGGCACCGAGGCGCAGAAGCAGAAGTACCTGCCCAAGCTCGCCACCGGCGAATGGATCGGCTGCTTCGGCCTGACCGAGCCCGACCACGGCTCCGACCCCGGCAGCATGGTCACGCGCGCCAAGAAGGTGCCGGGCGGCTATTCGCTCAGCGGCGCCAAGATGTGGATCAGCAACAGCCCGATCGCCGACGTGTTCGTGGTCTGGGCCAAGGAAGTCAGCGAAAGCGGCACGGTCGGCCCGATCCGCGGCTTCGTGCTCGAGAAGGGCGCGAAGGGCCTGAGCGCACCGGCGATCCACGGCAAGGTCGGCCTGCGCGCCTCGATCACCGGCGAGATCGTGATGGACAACGTGTTCTGCCCCGAAGAAAACGCCTTCCCCGACGTGCAGGGCCTGAAGGGTCCGTTCACCTGCCTCAACAGCGCCCGCTACGGCATCTCGTGGGGCGCGCTCGGTGCCGCCGAGGACTGCTGGCACCGCGCCCGCCAGTACACGCTCGACCGCAAGCAGTTCGGCCGCCCGCTCGCGGCCAACCAGCTGATCCAGAAGAAGCTGGCCGACATGCAGACCGAGATCACGCTGGGCCTGCAGGGCTGCCTGCGCCTGGGCCGCATGAAGGACGAGGGCACCGCCTCGGTCGAAGTCACCTCGCTGCTGAAGCGCAACTCCTGCGGCAAGGCGCTCGACATCGCGCGGCTGGCCCGCGACATGATGGGCGGCAACGGCATCAGCGACGAGTTCGGCGTGGCCCGCCACCTGGTCAACCTCGAGGTGGTCAACACCTACGAAGGCACGCACGACATCCATGCGCTGATCCTCGGCCGCGCCCAGACCGGCATCGCCGCCTTCGCAAACTGATGACCACCGCCGCCGCCACGCAGGGCGCCCTCGCGGGCCTCAAGGTCCTGGACCTTTCGCGCGTGCTCGCGGGCCCGTGGTGCACCCAGATCCTCGCGGACCTGGGGGCCGACGTGATCAAGATCGAGCGGCCGGGCGTCGGCGACGACACGCGCAGCTGGGGTCCGCCCTTCCTCAAGGATGCGGACGGCCAGGACACCCACCAGGCCACCTACTTCACGGCCTGCAACCGCAACAAGCGCTCGGTCACGATCGACATGGCCTCGCCCGACGGCCAGGCGCTGCTCAAGCGCATGGCGGCCGAGAGCGACATCCTGGTCGAGAACTTCAAGACCGGCGGCCTCAAGCAGTACGGCCTCGACCATGAGAGCCTGCGCGCCGCCAATCCGCGCCTCATCTACTGCAGCGTCACCGGCTTCGGCCACGACGGCCCGCATGCCATGCGGGCCGGCTACGACCTGATGATCCAGGCCACCACCGGCATGATGAGCATCACCGGCCGGCCCGACGAGGCGCCCGGCGGCGGGCCGCTGCGGGTCGGCGTCGCGCTGACCGACCTCTTCACCGGCGTCTATGCGAGCACCGCGATCCTGGCCGCGATCGAGGTCCGGCACCGCACCGGAGAGGGCCAGCACATCGACATGGCGCTGCTCGACGTCGGCATGGCGATCCTGGCCAATCAGGCCAGCGCCTTCCTCAATACCGGCGTGGCGCCGCAGCGCCAGGGCAACAGCCATCCGAGCCTGGCGCCCTACCAGGACTTCCGCACAGCCGACGGCGCGATGCTGCTGGCGATCGGCAACAACGGCCAGTTCGCGCGCTTCTGCGAAGCCGCCGGCCATCCGGAGTGGGCCGCCGATCCGCGCTTCGCCACCAACACGCTGCGCGTCAAGCACCGCGAGGTGCTGATCCCGCAGATGGAGGCCGTGACCCGCACGCGCAGCACGGCCGATTGGATCGCGCTGCTCGAGGACAAGGCCGTGCCCTGCGGCCCGATCAACGACATCGCCCAGGCCTTCGAGGACGACCAGGTCAAGGCGCGCGGCCTGGCCGTGAGCCTGCCGCGCGACGCCGGCGACGGCATCGCGCAGATCGTCGGCGTGGCCAGCCCGCTGCGGCTGCAGGCCACGCCCCCGGTGCTGCGCCGGGCGCCACCCGCGCTCGGTCAGCACACCGACGAGGTGCTGGCCGAGTTCGGCATCGACGAAGCCAGGCGCACAGCGCTGCGGGCGGCGGGCGTGGTGTGACCGCGCCGGGCGCTTCCACCGCGGAGCGCTCGACGCGCGCCGCGGCTGCGCCCGCGCCCGACACGCTGACGCCGGCCGACCGCTACCAGGAGCTTTTCGTCGCGGTCCAGTCGGGGCGCGTCTTCACCGACAGCAAGACCTTCGTCGATTGCGCGCCACGCGCCGAGCCGCAAGCCATCCTGGCGGCCTACAGGGCGCAGTGCGGCGAACCCGGCTTCGATCTCGCGGCCTTCGTGCAGGCGAGCTTCGAGCTGGTCGAGCCGGCGCCTAGCGACTACGTGTCGGTTCCGGGACAGCCGATCGCGGCGCACATCGACGACCTGTGGCCGGTGCTGACGCGGCATCCCCAGGCGCATCCGCCGCACTCCTCGCTGCTGCAGCTGCCCCATCCGTACCTGGTGCCGGGCGGACGCTTCCGCGAGCTCTACTACTGGGATTCCTACTTCACGTTGCTGGGCCTGCCAGGCGAGCGGCATCGGCCGCTGGTGCGCGACATGGTCGAGAATTTCGCCTATCTGATCGACACCTATGGCCATGTGCCGAACGGCACGCGCAGCTACTACCTGGGTCGCTCGCAGCCCCCCGTGTTTGCGCTGATGGTCGAACTCGCGCAGCAGCAGGGCGCGGTCGACGCGCGCGACTTCCTGCCGCAGCTGCGGCGCGAGCATGCGTGGTGGATGGCCGGCAGCGAGGGCCTGGCGCCGGGCGAAGCGAGCCGGCACGTGGTGCGGCTGCCCGGCGGCGCCCTGCTCAATCGCTATTGGGCCGAGCGCGACACGCCGCGCGAGGAGTCGTGGATCGAAGACGCGGCCACGGCACAGGCCTGCGATCGCGAGCCGGCCCTGATCTACCGTGAGATCCGCGCGGCCTGCGAGTCGGGCTGGGACTTCAGCACCCGCTGGATGCGCGAGCCATCGCCGCCGAGCGACGGGCAGCCCTGCGCCCACGTGCGCGCCGCCACGGCCGCCTCGCTGGCCACGCTGTGCATCACCGACATCCTGCCGGTCGACCTGAACGCCTTTCTGCACAAGCTCGAATGCACGCTCGCCACCGTGAGCGCGCAGGCCGGCGACGCCGCCGCCGCGCGGGCCTGTTCGCAGCAAGCCGAGGCGCGCCGGGCCGCGATCGGCGAGCTCTTCTGGGACCCGCGGCAGGGGGCCTTCTTCGACCACGACTGGCGCCAGGGCGTGCGCCGCAGCTGCCTGACCGCCGCCAGCGTGGTGCCACTGTTCGTCGGCGTCGCGACCGCTGCCCAGGCCGAGGCGCTGGCCGAGACCTTGTCAAAGCGGCTGCTGGCGCATGGTGGGCTGTCGACCACCGAGTGCGGCAGCGACCAGCAGTGGGACCGCCCCAATGGCTGGGCGGCGCTGCAGTGGATGGCGGTCCGGGGGCTGGCCGACTACGGCCACGAGGCGCTGTCGCGCACCATCGCCAGGCGCTGGCTCGCGACCGTTGCCGCGCTCTACGAGCGCGAAGGCAAGCTGGTCGAGAAGTACGCCCTGCGGCGCGTCGAGCGCGACGACACCGCAGGCGGCGCCGGCGGCGAGTACCCGCTGCAGGACGGCTTCGGCTGGACCAACGGCGTCACGGCCGCATTGCTGGCCGAGCATCCGCAGCACACCGCGCATGGCTGCGTGGCGCACGCGGCGGTGCCGCAGCATCGCTGAGCAACCAGGGGATCTCGCTGCGGCCCACGCCCA
Source organism: Variovorax sp. P1_G12 (assembly GCF_056405555.1). Lineage (NCBI taxonomy): Bacteria > Pseudomonadati > Pseudomonadota > Betaproteobacteria > Burkholderiales > Comamonadaceae > Variovorax > Variovorax sp. P1_G12. Next base: position 53,001 of record NZ_JBFUBW010000020.1, read on the forward strand.
GGTCGCGCAGCTCGAGCTCGCTCATCGAGCGGAGCTGGCGCTGGTCCAGCCAGCAGCGGCGCAGCGCGCGAACCCCGTCGAACAGGCGGGTGACGAAGGCGGACCGGATCGACGGCATGGCGTGGCTCCTTGAATAGGAAGCCATCTTGCAAGCCCGCGTGCTATTGTGGAAGTTGAGAATCCTGTCACCTCCAATCAGCTTTCCTGATGCGGCAACTCAACCTCGACCAACTGCGCACCCTGGTGGCCATCGCCGACCTCGGCAGCTTCTCGGCCGCGGCCCGGGCCCTGCACCTCGCGCAACCCACGGTCAGCCTGCACATCAGCGAACTCGAATCCCGCCTGGGCGCCCGGCTGGTGGTGCGGGGCAGCCGCCGGATCACGCCGACCGCCGCCGGCGCCGTGCTGGTCGAACGCGCCCGCCAGCTGCTGCGCGATGCCGACGAGGCGGTGGCCGCGGTGCGGCGCCAGGCCGAGGGGCGGACCGGACGGGTGCGCCTGGGCACGTCCACCGGCGTGGTGGTCGACCTGCTGCCGCAGGTGCTCGAAGCGCTCGAGGAGCGTCATGCGGGCATCGATGTCGAGGTCAGCATCCTGGGCTCGAACGAGGCGATGGCCCGGCTCGCCATGGGCACGATCGACATCGGCCTGGTGGCGATGCCGCAGCCGCCGTTGCGCGACCTGGTGGTGACGCGCTGGCGCGACCAGCCGATGATGGCCTTCGTGCCGCGCAAGTGGAAGTCGCCGCAGCGCGCGACGCCGAAATGGCTGGCCCAGCAGCCGCTGATCGCCAACGACACCAGCACCCACATGTATCGGCTCACGACCGAGTGGTTCGCGGCGGCGGGCGAGGCGCCGCGGCCCCGCATCGAACTCAACTACGACGCTGCGATGCGCAGCCTGGTGGCCGCCGGTTACGGCGCCGCCGTGCTTCCGGTGCTGCCGGCCAGCGACAACCCGCTCGACGAACGCATGCGGATGCTGCCGCTGCGGCCGGCGCTGACACGCCGGCTGGGCATCGCCCATCGGCCGCGCGCGGCACTCGACGGCGCCACCGAGAGCGTGCTGCAGATTCTCGCGACGTTCAGCCAGCGCTAGGCGTGCCCCCCGCAGGGCGCGTTTCACAGCGCCCGGCCGACCACCGCCAGCGCGAACACCGCCACGCCCAGCATCAGGTTCACGCCGACCAGCTTGCGGATCAGATTGAGGTTCGCGGCCGCCACCGGCCATTCGCGCGCCGCCACCGCGCGCACGAGCCGCGGAAAGGGCGCGAAGCGCAGGTGCAGGAACAAGGCCATCATCGCCAGTCCGACCGCGAACATCGCGTGCACGCTCCAGTGCACGCGCGCAAAACCGCCCGCCTGCCAGACCAGCAGCAGGCCGCTCGCGAGCAGCACGCCGATGGCGGACGACACGCCGACGAAGAAGCGTGTCAGCGTGGCTGCCATGAACGGCAGGCGCAGCGGCGGTTCGAGCGTCGCCACCGCCGAAGGCCGTACCGCGAAATGCATCACGGCCATGCCGCCGACCCAGAAGGCGGCGGCGAGCAGGTGGAGGAACAGCAGGAGGGCAGGAAGGAAGTGCATGGCCAAGCGTAGACGAGAACGCCGATGCCCTTGTCTTCAGCGCGGCTTCTGGAAGCCGCTGTCGATCCAGGCCTCGGCGCTGGCGGCGTTGAGCTTGAAGTCCGGTTTCACGCGCAGCTCGGCGAGCTCGCTGCCGGATTCGTCGTGCGCCCGCAGCATCGCGTGCGGATTGTCCTCGTCGGGCACGATCTGCAGCGACACGCGGATGCGTTCCGATCCCGCACCGACGCTGACGCTCTTGTTGAGTCGCGCATGCAGCTGCTGCTCATGGCGGCGCAGCACTTCGTTGGCGGTCTTCACCAGCGTGTGAAAGGCCGGCGCATCGAGCGGCTTGGGATTCTTCTTGTCGCGGCCCATGGTCCAGGGACCGACCAGCGCGGGCTCCGGATCGCCGTGGCGCGTCATCGCCACGGCCCAGCCGTCGTCGTCTTCGTTCTTGATCACGCGCGCGGTCCAGAGCTCGTCGCTCCAGAGGGTGGCTTGCTGGATCGGAGGGGCAGTGTCGGTGTCTGTCATGAATGCATTCAAAAAATGGAAAGTCCGGTGCGGGCCGTGAAAAGCTCGAGCGCCTTGAGCCCCAGCAGCGAATTGCCGGTGGCATCGAGCGCCGGCGACCAGACGCACAGTGTCAGCTTGTCCGGCACCACGGCAACGATGCCGCCGCCGACGCCGCTCTTGCACGGCAGGCCGATCGAGAAGGCGACGTCGCCGGCGGCGTCGTAGGTGCCGCAGGTCAGCATCAGCGCATTGATGCGGCGCGCGTGCCGCTCGGTCGTGATCTCGGGCTCGCCGTCGATCGGATGGGCGCCGTCTCGGCACAGGAAACCGGCGGCGCGCGCCAGCTGCCGGCAGCTCATGCGGATCGCGCACTGGTGGAAGTACAGGCTGAGCACTTCGCGCACATCGTTGTCGATCTTGCCGAAGCTCTTCATGAAGTTGGCCAGCGCGATGTTGCGAAAGCCGGTCACGGCCTCGGAGGCGGCCACTTCCTCGTCGTAGGCGATCGGCTCGCCGCAGAGCTCGGACATCAGCGCAAGCAGGTCGGCCTTGGCGTGACCCAGGCTCACGAGCCGATCGGCCACCGCGATCGCGCCCGCATTGATGAAGGGGTTGCGCGGCCGCCCCTGTTCGTTCTCCAGCTGCACCAGCGAATTGAAGGGATTGCCCGAAGGCTCGCGGCCGATCCGCTCCCACAGCACGTCGCCCAGGCGCCGCATCGCGAGCGTCAGCGTGAACAGCTTCGAGATGCTCTGGATCGAGAACGGCGTGTCGGCGTCGCCGGCCGAGGCCTCCTGGCCGTCGCAGGTCCTGAGCGCAATGCCGAACTGCTGCGCTGGCACCCGCGCCAGCGCCGGGATGTAGCTGGCGACCTGGCCTTCGGCGCCGAGCAGCGGACGCAGTTCGGCATTGATGGCATCGAGCACCGGCTGCAAGTTCATGCCTGCGCTCCGGGCCGCCGGTTCACCAGCACGATGCCGAGCGCCACGCCGGTCAGCGCCAGCAGCAGCTGCAGCGTCAGCGGCTCCGAGAGCAGCAGCACGCCGAACACCAGCGCGAGCAGCGGCGTCAGGAAAGTGAAGGAGGAGATGCGCGTGGCCGGGTAGTGGCGCAGCAGCCACATCCAGGCCAGGTAGCTCGCGAAGGCGCCGATCACGGTCTGCAGCGCGATCGAGAACCAGGCATAGGCCGAGTAGGTGAAGCTCCAGCGCTCACCGAGCAGCAGCGACAGGAGCGGCGAGATCGCTGCGGTCACCGCGATTTGATAGAACAGCGTCTTCTCGGCGCTGGCGGTGGCGAGCCGGGTGGCGCGGATCGCCAGCGTGGTCAGGCCCCACAGCACGCCGCCGGTGAGTGCCAGCGCATCGCCGCGCAACTGGGCCGAGGTGCTGTGGCCGAAGCTCTCGCTGAAGGCCAGCACCACGCCCGCGAAGGCGATCGCCAGCCCCACCCACTGCAGGCCGTGCAGCCGCTCGGCCGGCACCCAGCGCGGCAGCAGCAGCGCCACCACGAAGGGCGAGGTATAGAGAAACACCGTGAGCCGCGACGCCGTCGTGAGCTGGAGCCCGAGGTAGATGCAGATGAACTCGCCCGCAAACAGCGCGCCCGCGAGCAGCCCGCCCGGCAGCGTGCCGTCGCGCTCGAACAGCGGCACGCCGCGCCGGGCGCACCAGGCCCAGAGCAGCACCACCGCACCCGCCATGCGGATCGAGGCCTGCCACAGCGGGGGCACTTCGGTGACCGTGGTCTTGATCAGGATTTGCTGCAAGCCCCAGAAGGCGCAGCAGGCGATGAGCAGGGTGGTGGCGCGAGGGTCGAGGTGGTGCTTGCGTTCGATCATTCTTCTTGTTTGTTCAGTGTGTCGCGATCGGGTAGGGCGGGCGGCCGCGCGTGCCGATCATCAGGTTGGGCAGGACCACCTCCACATCGGGCACCGTGCGCGCGGCGCGGTCCAGCGCCGCGGCCAGTTCGCGCGAGGGCACGCAGCCCTGCAGGTACACCCAGCGGCGCTGGATCACGACCCAGACGCTGCCGCGCCGCACGCCCGGCACCGCCGCCAGGGCCGCCTGCACCCGGGGCGCCAGCGCCTTGTCGTAGCGGTAGGCGTTGCTGTCGGCGCAGCGGCCGGCCAGCCAGCAGCTGGTGCCGCGCTCCAGGCGCGAATGCATCTGCGCGCGCCGTTCCTCGGCGGTCATCAACGGGCCTTCCGGAACCGGGCAATTGCGCATGCCCGAAGACACCTGGAAGAACGGGTCGTCGAACCAGTTCTGCTTCTCGGGCTTCGGTGCTTCCTGCGCCGCCGCGGCTTCGACCGCGCACGCCACCGCCAGCAGCACCGCCGGCGCCGCCTTCAAAGCGGATGCTCCGTGTAGAAGCGCCCGCCGTGGAACAGCAGCGGCGAGGCGCCCGTGCTGTGCGTGCAGCGCTCGACCTCGCCGACGAAGATCACGTGGTCGCCCTCGTCGTAGCGGCTGCGGTTGAAGCACTCGAAGCTGGCCGCCGCGCCCACCAGCACCGGCGCACCGCCGATGCCCTCGGTGTAGGCGACCTCGCGCCAGCGATCGACGTTCTTGGTCGCGAAGCGCTCCGCCAGGCTCTTCTGGCTGGCGGAGAGGATGTTGATCGCGTAGTGCGAGCCGGTCCGCAGCGCCGCCATCGACGCCGCGCTGCGTGCCAGGCTCCAGAGCACCAGCGGGGGGTCGAGCGAGACCGAGTTGAAGGAGTTGGCCGTCAGGCCGACCAGCGCGCCGTTGGCGGCCCGCGCCGTGACGATGGTCACGCCGGTGGCGAACATGCCGAGCGATGCGCGGAATTCGTCGAGGGAGAAGGAGGGCGGTTGCGCCTGGGCGGGTGCGGTCACGGAAGAGCGGGCAGTTGGAGGCCCATTTTGGCCGATCGGGCGCGAGGTCGCTGCCGCCGGCTCAGCCGGTCAACCGAAGAACCAGTAGCCGACCGCGATGGCCGCCATCACGCCCGCCAGTTCCGCCAGCAGCGCGCAGCCCACCGCATGGCGTGCCCGCTGGAGCCCGACCGCGCCGAAGTAGACCGCCAGCACATAGAAAGTCGTTTCGGTGCTGCCCTGGATGGTGGCCGCGACCAGCGCCGGGAAGCTGTCGACGCCCTGGCTCTGCATGGTCTCGATCAGCATCGCGCGTGCCGCGCTGCCCGAGAAGGGCTTGACCAGCGCGGTCGGCAGCGCGTCGACGAAGCGCGTGTCCCAGCCGGTGTGCCCGACGGCCCAGCGGATGCCTTCGAGCGCCAGGTCGAGCGCGCCCGAGGCGCGCAGCACGCCGACCGCACACAGCATCGCGACAAGGTAGGGCAGCAGGTTCTTCGCGACGTCGAAGCCCTCCTTGGCGCCTTCGACGAAGCACTCGTAGACCCTGATCCGCCGGAGCGCCCCGACCAGCAGGAAGCCGACGATCAGCCCGAACAGCGTGAGGTTGCCAAGCAGCGAGGAGAGCGAAGCCAGGGCTGCGGCCGAGAGGGTGGCCAGCAGCGCCATGAAGCCGGCGAGCAGCAGCGCGCCGGGCAGCAGATAGGCCAGCACCACTGGGTCCCACAGCCGCAGGCGCTGCATGAAGGCCACCGACAGCAGCCCGACGAGGGTCGACGCGCTGGTCGCCAGCAGGATCGGCAGGAACACCAGCGTCGGATCGGCCGCGCCCTGCTGCGCGCGGTACATGAAGATCGTGACCGGCAGCAGCGTCAGCGACGAGGCGTTGAGTACCAGGAACAGGATCTGCGCATTGCTCGCGGTCGTCGCGCTCGGATTCAGCGTCTGCAATTCGCGCATCGCCTTGAGCCCGATCGGCGTCGCCGCGTTGTCCAACCCGAGCGCGTTGGCCGCGAAGTTGAGCGTGATCAGCCCGAGCGCCGGATGCCCGGCCGGCACCTCGGGCATCAGGCGGCGGAACAACGGCGCCAGCAGCCGGGCGAGCAGGTCCACGATGCCCGCGGCCTCGGCGATGCGCAGGAAGCCCAGCCACAGCGTGAGCGTGCCGAACAGCAGCACCATCACCTCGACCGAGAGCCGGGCCATAGCGAACAGGCTCTCGACCACGGCGGCGAACACGGTCGCGTCGCCGCCGAGCAGCCAGCGCGCGAGCGCCGTCACTGCCGCCGTCAGAAAGAAGCCAAGCCACAAGCCGTTGAGCACGCGTATCCCTTGCTGCGAATGCGCGCCGATCATAGGGGCGGTCGCGCGCCCGGGTGGGCAGGTTCAGCCGGCGCGCGCAGGCCGCCGCGGCACCTCGATCAGCAGATCGGGCCTGAAGTCCTCCTGTTCGCCCTTGCCCATGTAGCCCAGGGGATTCGCGACCACGCGGCAACCGTCCTTCAGGTAGTCGAATTGGCAATGCAGGTGGCCGTGCAGCCAGAGATCGGCCCGGGGCAGCAGTTCATCCAGCGAATTGCAGAAGCCCGCGGTGCCGGGACTCAGGCCATAGCGCGGATCGGCACTCGCCAGGGTCGGCGCGAAATGCGTGATGACCACGGTCGTGCCGTCGAAGTCCTGGGCGAGCTCGTTGCGCAGCCAGTCCTGGCAGATCAGTGAGTGCTCCCTCATCTCGTCCGCGAGGAAGATTCGCCCGGCACGCTGCGTGGCGGYTTTCTCCAGATAGAAATTGGCCGCGCGCACGGCCTTGCCGCGCTTCTTGAGCGCATCGCCCAGCGTGTCCGAGGGTTCGACCAGCGCGTCGAAGTCCGCCCACAGCGTGGTGCCGACGAAGCGAATGCCGTCGATCGTCCGGGTTTCGCGCTCCAGCCAGCCGATCTCCAGCGCCTCGCAGGTTTCTCGAAGCCGGCTGTGCACCTCGTCGAAATCCGCGTTGTCGTACTCATGGTTGCCCGGGACATAGATCACCGGCGCCGGCCAGCCATGGCGCGGCGAAAAGCGGGTCAGCCCGAAATCGGGCGCCACCAGCCGCGAGCCCTCCTGGTAGGAGCCGATATCGCCGGCGAGCACCAGCAGGTCGGCGCCAGGCGCCGGGGCGATCTGGAGCTGGGGATGCACTTCGATGTGCAGATCCGAGAGCAACTGAAGCTTCATGGATGCAGTCTAGACGATGCCTTCATGCGTGCTGCGCATAACCTTTGGCTTGATAAATTGGGGAAAACCCTTATTCTTGATTCATCGTCAACTTGGCGCCGCCCGCTGGGCAGCGCACCATCATGTTTCAGCTCATGGCCCTCGTGGCCCGTTTTCTCCGCCCGGCCGACAAGGCCGTCGATGACAGTCCGGCCGCCATCCTGATGCAGAGCGCCGACCGCCGCGCCGGCCTCGATGCCTATCAGGCCCAGGAACTGCGCGCCGCCGCCAGCGCCTGGCTCAGCGTCGTCCGCTGACCGTCAAGCCGCCGGCTCGCCCGGCGAGCCGGAGAACGCCGCCCCCGCAGCGCGCAGCAACGCCTGCCGCAGCCATCCGTGGGCGTGCGCATGCTGGGCGCGCCGATGCCACAGCGCATCCACATGCACCAGCGGCTGGTCGAACGGAAGCTCGCGCAGCACCAGGTGATCGTCGATGCCGGTCACGCGCGCGAAGTGCCGCGGCATCACCGTCAGCAGATTCGAGTTGGCGACCACCCGCCCGGCCGTGAAGAACTGGTTCACCGTGACCACGATGCGCCGTTCGCGCCCCATGGCGCCCAGCGTCTGGTCGATGAAGCCGTAGGGCCGGCCCGAGAAGCTCACCAGCAGGTGGCGCGCGGCGCAGTAGCTGTCGAGCGTCAGCGGCGCATCCGCCAGCGGATGGCCGCGGCGCATCACGCACACGTACTGCCCCACGTAGAGCCGCTGCGTCTCGAAGGGCGCGCCGACGCCGGACTGCCCGCGGGCGGCCAGGCTGGCGATCACAGCGGGAAAGTAGCCGATCGCGACGTCGACTTCCTCCTGCTCCAGCATCCGCCGCGGATCGCGCGTGGTCAGCGGCAACACGCGCAGCGACACCGCCCGGGCTTCCTCCTCGACGATCCCGATCAGGCCCGGCATCAGCTCGGCGGCCGTGGCGTCGGCCATCGCCAGCAGGAAGCTGGTGTCGGCGGTCCCGGGATCGAATTCACCTGGGGCCAGGGTGTGCTGCAGTTGTCGCAGCGCGTCGCGCACCGTGGGCCACAGCGCCAGCGCCCGCGGCGTCGGCTCCACGCCTGCGCCAGCGCGCCGCACCAGTTCGTCTCCAAGCACTTCGCGCAGCCGACGCAGCGCATTGCTGACCGCGGGCTGGGTGATCGACAGGTTGCGGGCAGCGCGCGTGAGATTGCGCTCCGCCATCACCTCGTCGAACACGCGAAGAAGGTTCAGGTCGAGCGTGCGAAAGTTGACATCCATAAGTGATGTGAATGATAAACATCAACAGGATAAAGTGGAAAAACACTAGGGTAACCCCTAATATCAGGGCATCGGCTCCGGCCTCTCGTCCCCTTTCAGGAGGAACACCATGACCAGCTTCATTCACGTTGACAAGCCCGCAACCCACCCCGGCATCGTTCGCGCCGAGGCGGCGTTCGACCGCGTCCGCGCCGCCCGCCGCGGTTTCGATGGCGCCCGAGGCCTGGCCGCGTTGCTGCTGGCGGCCATCGTGTCGTCCCTGCTGGTCGTCGCCGACCGGCTGATGACCGTCACCGACGAGGGCGGCCTGATGCTGGCCTGGGTGGTGCTGTGGGGCGTGGCCTTCGTCGGCCTGGCGCTGTTCGCCGGCACTGCGCGTTCGCTGGCTGCTCGCGTCATCGCCTCCACCCGCGGTGCCGCCAAGCGGCGCGCGGCCGAGCGCGCGGACGAGCAGTTCCTGGCCTACGCCAAGCAGGACCCGCGCATCCTCAGCGAACTCAACGCCATCGCCACGCGCCAGCAGGCCGCTGAGGTCGAACTGCCCGCCGCCGGCAAGGCGCGTTCGCTGGAGCGTGTGGCTCAGCGCTCCGCCGACGTCCGCGTCCCGACGCTCCATGAAGCGATGCGCCGCGTGAATCTCGGCCAGTACTACTGATCGATTCGCCGGCCTTCGGGCCGGCTGCATGAAATGAAAAAGCCGCCCGAGGGCGGCTTTTTCATTGGCGGCGAGAGGCTCAGGCTCAGGCCGCGAGGCGCTTCTCGATCGCCGCCTTGGTGGCCGGCAGTTCCTGTGGCAGATGGTGCGCCAACTGCTCGAACAGCTCGGCATGCAGCTTCAGTTCGGCCTGCCAGGCGGCCTTGTCGATGCTGGTGACGGTGTCGAACTGCTTGGCGCTGAAGTCCAGGCCGGTCCAGTTGAGGTCCTCGTAGCGCGGGCTGACGCCGAACACGTGTTCGCTGCCTTCGGCCTTCTGCTCGATGCGGTCGATCATCCACTTGAGCACGCGCATGTTCTCCCCGTAGCCGGGCCAGACGAACTTGCCGTCCTCGCCCTTGCGGAACCAGTTGGTGGTGTAGATCTTCGGCAGCCGGGCGCCCGAGGCCTCGAGCTTCTTGCCGAGATCCAGCCAGTGCTGGAAGTAGTCGCTCATGTTGTAGCCGGCAAAGGGCAGCATCGCGAACGGATCGCGCCGCACCACGCCCTGCTGGCCGGCGGCCGCAGCGGTCGTCTCCGAGCCCATCGTCGCCGCCATGTAGACGCCTTCGACCCAGTTGCGGGCCTCGGTCACCAGCGGCACGGTGGTCGAGCGGCGGCCGCCGAAGATGAAGGCGTCGATCGCGACGCCCTTCGGGTCGTCCCAGGCCGTGTCGAGCGCCGGGTTGTTGATCGCGGCGACCGTGAAGCGGGCGTTCGGATGCGCGGCCTTGGCGCCGGTCTCCTTGGCGATCGCGGGCGTCCAGTCCTTGCCCTGCCAGTCGATCGCGTGCGCCGGGGCTGCGCCCATGCCTTCCCACCAGACGTCGCCGTCATCGGTCAGGGCCACGTTGGTGAAGATGACGTCGCGGTCGAGGCTGGCCATGCAGTTCGGATTGGTCTGCATGTTGGTGCCGGGCGCGACGCCGAAATAGCCCGCCTCGGGGTTGATCGCGTGCAGCTTGCCGTCGGCGCCGGGCTTGATCCAGGCGATGTCGTCGCCGATGGTCGTGACCTTCCAGCCGTCGAAGCCGGCCGGCGGGATCAGCATGGCGAAGTTGGTCTTGCCGCAGGCGCTCGGGAAGGCCGCGGCCACGTGGTACTTCTTGCCGGCCGGATTGGTCACGCCGAGGATCAGCATGTGCTCGGCCAGCCAGCCCTCGTCGCGGCCCATGTTCGACGCGATGCGCAGCGCGAAGCACTTCTTGCCGAGCAGCGCGTTGCCGCCGTAGCCCGAGCCATAGCTCCAGATCTCGCGCGTCTCGGGGTAGTGGACGATGTACTTGGTCTTGTTGCAGGGCCAGGCCACGTCCTGCTGGCCGGCTGCCAGCGGCGCGCCGACCGTGTGCACGCAGGGCACGAACTCGCCGTTGTCGCCGAGCACGTCGTACACGGCGCGGCCCATGCGGGTCATGATCTTCATGTTGACCGCCACGTAGGGGCTGTCGGACAGTTCGATGCCGATGTGCGCGATCGGCGAGCCGAGCGGGCCCATGCTGAACGGCACCACGTACATCGTGCGGCCCTTCATGCAGCCGTCGAACAGCGGCTGCAGCGTCGCGCGCATTTCCGCCGGGGCCATCCAGTTGTTGGTCGGGCCGGCGTCTTCCTTCTTCGCGGAGCAGATGAAGGTGCGGTCTTCGACGCGCGCGACGTCGCTCGGGTCGGAAGAGGCGAGGAAGGAGTTGGGGCGCTTGGCCGGGTTGAGCTTCTTGAGGGTGCCGGCCTCGACCATCAGCTGGCAGAGCCGGTCGTATTCTTCCTGGCTGCCGTCGCACCAGTGGATGCGGTCGGGCTTGCACAGCGCGGCCATCTCGGCCACCCATGCGATCAGCTTCGCGTTCTTGACAAAGGAGGGGGCCTGCATGGCGAGTCCCTTCAGTGGTGCGTTCATCGTCTATCTCCGAAGTTGAAAATCGTCTTTTCGAACGGGACTCGACGCCATGGGGCGGGCGAAGTCCGTTGGAAAAAACGCTTCCGTCTAGGGAGGAGGCTGGATGGAAGCCCGGGTGGACCAGGGCGGGTCGGCACTTGGGCCACCCCCTGGATCTGAGGCAGGTCGCGCCGGCACGGGGACACGGGGTGTCCGCGGGGCGACCGCCGGAATCAGGCCATGTAGATGGCGATGGAGGCCAGAAGGAGCATCAGCACCCCGCCGACGAGGGGCAGCACCAGGGGCATGAGAGGGACGATCGACTCGACCGCGTCGGGTTCGACGGCAACTGCATGGCCGGGCTCGTTGGGGGTGGGATTGGACATCGGGATTCCTTGGGTTCTCAAGACTCCGGCCATTTTACCGTTGGGTCCGCCGGCCGCGGTCTAGGGGGTTGCCAGACCCAGTGGTCGGGCTTGGCCACCGCCGCGGATTCAACGGCGTCGGGCTGAATTCAACGCTGCTCTGCAGCCTCGAATCCCGCTTTGCGCAAGGCATCCAGCACGGCCGCCAGATGCTCCCGCCCACGGGTCTGGAGCACCAGTTCCACATCGACGTTCTGCGCCGCCAGCATGGTGAACGCGCGTTGGTGGTGCACCTCATCGATGTTGGCGCCCGCTTCCGCCACGGTGGCCGTGATATGGGCCAGGGAACCCGGGACGTCGCGCGCACTGACGCGCACGCGCGCGAGCCGGCCGGCCCGCACCATGCCGCGCTCGATGATCGCCGCCAGCAGCAGCGGGTCGATGTTTCCGCCTGACAGCACGAGGCCGACGCGCTGGCCCCGGAAGCGGTCGGGATGCCGGATCAGCGCGGCGAGTCCGGCCGCACCCGCGCCCTCGACCAGCGTCTTCTCGATCTCGAGCAGCATCAGCACCGCCTGCTCGATGTCTCCCTCGTCGACCAGCAGCAGGTCGTCGACCTCGCGGGCGATGATTTCGCGGGTCAGCACGCCGGGCGTGCCCACGGCGATGCCTTCGGCGATCGTGCTCGTGCCCTGAGGGTGGTGGGTGCCCTGCACCGCATTCACCATGGCCGGGAAGCGCGAGGTCTGAACGCCCACGATGCGGATGTCCGGCTTGCGCGCCTTGGCGGCGACCGCCATGCCGGCGATCAGCCCGCCGCCGCCGACCGAGACCACCAGCACATCCAGGTCGGGCACCGCATCCAGCATTTCGAGCGCCAGCGTGCCCTGCCCGGCGATGATCGCCTCGTCGTCGTAGGGATGGACGAAAGCCCGCCCCTCGCGCTCCGCGAGCGCCAGCGCGTGCGCGCGGGCCGCATCGAGCGTGTCGCCGTGCAGCACCACCTCGGCGCCGAATCCGCGCGTGCGTTCGATCTTCACGCCTGGCGTGAAGCGTGGCATCACGATCAGTGCGCGCAACCCGAGGCGCTGGGCGTGGTAGGCCACGCCCTGGGCATGGTTGCCGGCCGACATCGCGATCACGCCGCGGGTGCCGGCCTCCGAGAGGTCGACCAGCTTGTTACAAGCGCCGCGTTCCTTGAACGAGGCGGTGAACTGCAGGTTCTCGAACTTGAGGAAAACCTGGGCGCCGACGATCTCGGAAAGGGTGCGCGATTCGACGCAGGGGGTGTCCAGCACCTGTCCCTGAAGGCGGACGGCCGCGCGTTCGATGTCTTCGATTCCAACCATCGGGTGGATTGTGGACGGAATCGCAACATGAGGGTATTTCGTGCACTTAGGCTTCCCGAAGCCAAAACTCTGCGCTATGGTCGCTTCCAGATTCACCCGCTCCTAGCTGGAGGTTGTCCGATGGTCAAGCGTTCCGGTGTCGATGTGGTGGCCGCGGCTTCGCGCGGCCACGCATTGCCATCGCCCGGACTCAAGGAAGCGCCGGTGCTCGAACTCATGTGTTCGCACTTCGTGCTGACTCTCGCGGCCAAGCAGGGCCCGCGCTTCAATGTGCGCCGGGACCTCAATGGGCTGCTCTCCCTGACCGGCCGCCACCTGGTCTGGCCGCTGCCGGTGCTGCAGCGGCTGCGCGAGTTTCTGGTGCGGCGTTGCGTCGGCAACGAGATCTGGAAGGGCGTCGAGGCCTACGACGGCCGCACGCTGCTCGATCGCCATGGCGTCTGGCGCGGCCCCTACGAGGAAGGCACGCTGTTTTTCTACCTCGACGAATACGCCAAGGACCAGCCCAAGGACCTGCTGTCCGTGCTGTCGGTGACGCGCGACTGGCTCACCCATGCGCTGCGCAAGCAGTCGACCCTGGTCGAGAAGAACATCGACGCGCTGGCCGGCCTGCTGCAGCTCAACAAGGCCGAGCGCGCGCTGCTGCTCTATGGCACGCTGGCGCGCTACCAGCGCGATCTGCGCTCGCTGCTGGTCGAGTTCAAGGTCAACAACGCGCCCGAGGCCTATGCCGCGATCGCCGAAGTGGCCGGGGTCAGCGCCAGCGAGGTGGGCGAGGCGCTGCGCGCCGGGTCCCGGCTGGAGCGCATCGGTCTGGTCGAGAACCTGATTTCCGAGCACAACATCACCGACCTGGCCGATCTCATGAAGGTCAGCGAGAAGCTGCCGCCGGTGCTGATGCGCGAGTACCGCGATCGCAACGAGCTGATGGCGGTGTTCACGCGGCCGTCCGCCAAGAGCGCGCTGTCGGTCCATGACTTTTCCTTCGTGCTGGACGATACGCAGATGCTGGTCACCCTGCTGCGCGCCGCGGTCGGGCGCAAGGAGCCGGGCGTCAACGTGCTGCTTTACGGCCCTCCGGGCACCGGCAAGACCGAGCTTGCCAAGGTCGTCGCGCAGGCCGCGGGGCTGGAGCTGTTCGAGGTCGAGTACGCCGACCGCGACGGCAACTCGCTGTCGGGCCGCGATCGCTACCGCTCGCTGCAGATCGCGCAGGTGTTCCTGAAGGGCAGCGAGCAGGCGGCCCTGCTGTTCGACGAGGTCGAGGACGTGTTCCCGCCGATCAGCACCGAGGCGGCGCAGATCATGGCGCGCGCCGAGCAGATCCCCTCTCCCACCAGCGGCAGCGTGAGCGGCAAGGCCTGGGTCAACCAGATCCTCGAAACGAACGCGGTGCCGACGCTCTGGGTCACCAACCGGATCGAGCAGATCGATCCGGCCTTCCGGCGCCGCTTCGCCTACCACCTGGAGCTCAAGTCGCCGCCGCCCGGCGCCCGCGAGCAACTGGTGCGCAAGACGCTCGAAGGCGTGGCGGTGTCCGAAGCCTTCACCGCCAAGCTGGCCGGGCGCAAGGGCCTGACGCCGGCGCAGATCCGGACCGCGGTGCGTTTCGCCGAACTGGCGATGACCGACGGAGGGTCCGTCGAAAGCCTGATCGAGCGCCAGCTCAAGAATGCCGATCTCGCGCTCGGCACGGCCGATGGGCTGGGCGCGCGCCGCAGCGTCACCACGTATGACCTCGAGATGCTCAACGTCGAGACCCGCTTCGAGATCCCGCGCATCGTCGAGGCGCTCAGGGCGCGCGGCCATGGCACCATGTGCTTCTACGGCGCGCCCGGCACCGGCAAGACGGCGCTGGCGGAGCACATCGCCAAGGCGATCGCGCGGCCGCTGATCATCAAGCAGGCGAGCGACCTGATGAGCAAGTACGTCGGCGAGACCGAGCAGAACATGGCGGCCATGTTCAAGGAAGCCGAAGCCGAGAAGGCCGTGCTGCTGCTCGACGAGGCCGACAGCTTCCTGCAGGACCGCCGCGGGGCCCAGCGCACCTATGAAGTGACCGAGGTCAACGAGATGCTGCAGGGCATGGAGCGCTTCGACGGCATCTTCGTCTGCACCACCAACCTGCTCGACCGGCTCGACCAGGCCGCGCTGCGCCGCTTCACCTTCAAGATCAAGTTCATGCCGTTGACCGGCGAGCAGCGCGAGCGGATGTTCGTGACCGAGGCGCTGGCCGGCGATGCGAGCCTGATCACCAGCGAGATCAAGCTGCGGCTGGCCAGGCTGCCGCAGCTGTGCCCGGGTGATTTCGCGGCCGTCAAACGCCAGACCGACATCCTGGCGGTCGAGTTCTCGGCCGCCGAGTTCCTGGACCAGCTCGATGCAGAGCACCGGATCAAGCCCGAAGTGCGCGAGTCGCGCGGGATGGGCTTCGTCCAGTAGACACCAACACAGAAAGAGCGCCGGATTTCTTCCGCGCGCGCGAGGGAGCGTGATCGATGAGGGGTGGCCGGAAGATGGGCGCGGGTCGTCGCGCCATGGGTGCCGCAGCGCTGGCTGTGGCGGCATTGCTCGGTGCATGCGGTGGGGGCGGAGGTGGTGGCGCGACGTTGCCACCGGCTGCGCTGTCGGCGCCCACGCCTGCGGCGCCGGGCGACGATCCGATCGTGGCTTCCGCCAGCGTCGCCGGCCAGTGCGCCGCGCCGCGCTTCGGCGTCGACCCGGACACCGGGGCCGCCTTCCCTGACCGCAGCGGTTCGCTCGCCACCGAGAAGCGCTGGGTCCGCGCGTGGATCGACGAAACCTACCTCTGGTTCGCCGAGGTGCCGACCACGCTCGCGGCCGCGGACTACACCACGCCGATCGCGTATTTCGGCGTGCTCAAGACGCCGAACCTGACCGCTTCAGGCAAGCCCAGGGACCGCTTTCATTTCACAGCCGACACGGCGGACTATCGAGCGCTGTCGCAGAGCGGTGTCGAGGTCGGCTACGGGCTCGAACTGGCCTTCCTGAGCGCCGCGCCGCCGCGCGACATTCGCGTGGCCTTCGCCGAACCCGGGTCGCCTGCGGCGCAGGCGACGATCGAGCGCGGCCTCAAGCTGGTCGAGATCGACGGCATCGACGTCGTGGCCGGTGCCGACGTCGGCGGACTCAACGCCGGGCTGAGGCCGGCGCGCGAAGGCGAGACCCATAGCTTCAGGCTGCAGGCGGCCGATGGCAGCCGTCGCCTGGTGAGCCTGACCTCGGCCCGCATCTCGCGCACGCCGGTGCAGAGCGTGCAGGCGATCCCCACCGCCAGCGGCCCGGTCGGCTACCTGCTCTTCAACGACCACCTCGCGACCGCCGAATCGCAGCTGATCGCGGCCGTCGACCAGCTCAAGGCGGCGTCGATCTCCGACCTGGTGATCGACATGCGCTACAACGGCGGCGGGCTGCTCGACGTGGCCAGCGAACTGGCCTACATGGTCGGCACCCCCGGGGCCACCAGCGGCAGGCTGTTCGAGCGGCTGCAGTTCAACAGCAAGAATCCGTTTCGCCTGGCCCTGCAGCAGACGATCATTCCGTTCCACGCGACCACGCGCGGTCTCTCGACCGCTGCGGGGCAGCCCCTGCCGCAACTGGGCCTGTCGCGCGTCACGGTGCTCACGGGGCCGGACACCTGCTCGGCCAGCGAATCGCTCGTCAACAGCCTGCGCGGCGTGGGCATCGTGGTGAACCTGGTCGGCGGCGCGACCTGCGGCAAGCCCTATGGCTTCTATCCGCAGGACAATTGCGGCACGACGTATTTCGCGATCCAGTTCCAGGGTGTGAACCAACAGGGTTTCGGCGACTACGGCGACGGCTTCGCGCCGACCTGCGCGGTGGCGGACGACTTCGGCCACGCGCTGGGCGATCCGGCGGAAGCCCGGCTGGCGGCCGCGCTGACCTTGCGCAGCACCGGTGCCTGCCCAGCCGTGGCTGCCAGCAAGGCCGAAGTCATGCTTGGCAAGGCCGAGGCCGCCGGCATTCCCTACCTGGTGCGCTCGCCGCTGCGTGAGAACAGGATCGTCACTCGCCCATAGCTCGGCTGGCGTAGCCAGGCCCGTTGGTGAAACACCGCGGAACCGGCTTCGCCGGGCCGCTGGTGTTGCCCCCGGTAGGGGGTGGGCGGCTACACGCAGTGAGCCAACCTGGGGGCGAGCAACATAACACCGCGGAACCGGCTTTGCCGGGCCGCTGGTGTTGCCCCCGGTAGGGGGTGGGCGCCCGGACACGAAGTGCCGGGCAACCTGGGGGCGAGCTTAGAAAGCTCTGCAGACTCGGAGGACGTCTTCGCCGTAGGCTTCAAGTTTTTTGCTGCCGATGCCGCTGATGCCCTGAAGATCCTCGAGCGTGGCCGGTGCGCGTTCGGCGATCGCGGCCAGCGTGGCGTCGTGGAAGATCACGTAGGCCGGCAGGTTGTGCTCGCGCGCGACTTCGGCGCGCCAGGCCTTGAGTGCCGTGAAGCGGGCCTGGCCGGACGCGTCGAGCGCTGCGGAGGCGGGCGAGGGCGCGCCGCGAACCGACTTCTCGCGCCGCGGCTTGCGCTCGGCCGGCGAGGAGACCGACTCGCGCAGCATCACCTGGGTCTCGCCCTTGAGCACGGCGCGCGAGCCGTCGGTGAGCTGCAGGGTGTTGTAGGCCTGGGCGTCGACCGACAGGGCGCCGGTGGCGATCAGCTGGCGCAGCACGCCGCGCAATTGCGCTTCGCTGAACTCCGCGCCGATGCCGAAGGTGCTGACGCTCTCATGCCCGAACTGCTTGACCTTCTCGGTTGCCTTGCCGCGCAGGATGTCCATGATGTGGCCGGCACCGAAGCTGATGCCGCTTTGCTGCTGCACGCGGTAGATGGTCGACAGCAGCTTGCGCGCCGCATCGGTGCCGTCCCAGACCCGGGGCGGCGTGATGCAGTTGTCGCAATTCCCGCAGGGCGTGCTCTTCTCGCCGAAATAGCCCAGCAGCCGCACGCGCCGGCAATCGCTGGCTTCGGCCAGCGACAGCAGGGCGTCGAGCTTGCCGCGCATCACCTGCTTGAATTCCTCGCCGGCCGGGCTCTCGTCGATCATGCGGCGCTGGTTCACCACGTCCTGCAGGCCGTAGGCCATCCAGGCATCGGCCGCCGCACCGTCGCGGCCGGCGCGGCCGGTCTCCTGGTAGTAGCCCTCGATGTTCTTCGGCATGTCGAGGTGGGCGACGAAGCGCACGTCGGGCTTGTCGATGCCCATGCCGAAGGCGATGGTGGCCACCATCACGATGCCCTCGTCGCGCAGGAAGCGGTCCTGGTGCTTCTGGCGCACCGCGGCATCGAGGCCCGCGTGATAGGGCAGGGCGTTGACGCCGGCATCGCGCAGGGTCTGGGCCACGTCTTCGACCCGTTTGCGCGACTGGCAATAGACCACGCCCGCATCGCCCTCGTGCTCTCGCTCGATGAAGCGCATCAGCTGCGTGGTGGCTTCCTTCTTCTCGACGATGGTGTAGCGGATGTTGGGCCGGTCGAAGCTCGAGACGAACTGGCGCGCCTCTTCGAGCTGCAGCCGCTCGACGATGTCGGCCCGCGTGAGCGCATCGGCAGTGGCCGTGAGCGCGATGCGCGGCACGCCGGCATAGCGTTCGTGCAGCACCGTCAGCGCACGGTATTCGGGCCTGAAGTCGTGGCCCCACTGGCTCACGCAATGGGCTTCGTCGATCGCGAACAGCGCCAGCTTGCCGCGCTCCCTGAGCGAATCCAGCTGCGACAGGAAGCGCGGCGTGTTGACACGCTCGGGCGCCGCATACAGCAGGGTGATCTCGCCGCGCAGCATGCGGCGCTCCACGTCCTGGGTCTGCTCCCAGTCGAGCGTCGAATTGAGGAAGGCGGCGTCGACGCCGGCTTCGTGCAGCGCGCCGACCTGGTCGTGCATCAGCGCGATCAGCGGCGACACCACCACGGTCACGCCGTGGCCCGCACGCTGGCGGGCGATGGCGGGGATCTGGTAGCACAGCGACTTGCCGCCGCCCGTGGGCATCAGCACCAGCGCGTCGCCGCCGGCCACGACGTGATCGACGATCGCCTGCTGGGGACCGCGGAACTGCGCGTAGCCGAAGATCTCGTGGAGGATCAGCTGCGGATCGTCGGCGCCGGACGAAGGCGCGAGCGCGGAGACGGAAGAGGCGATGGGCAAGGCGGACACGGTTCGGCGGTGGATGAAGGGCGGCCCGCCAGCCTCATGGCGGCGAGCCGGACGTCATTGTCGCTTGGCGGCGCGCCCGCGGCCGTCAGGAATGGATGTTTTCGCGGCCGAAAACGGCCATCAGCGTGCAGGCCATGGTGGCCACCAGCTTCTCGCGGCCCTCGTCGATCGCGTAGGCATGGCCCTCGCAGACCGTGACCGTGCGACCCGGCTTGACCACGCTGCCGACCATGCGGAAGGTCTGGCCCTTGGCGGGCGCGAGCAGGTTGATCTTGTATTCGATGGTCAGCACCGCGGCGTCGGCCGGCATCAGCGTGAAGCCGGCGTAGCCGCAGGCCGAATCGAGTGCGGTCGCCACCATGCCGGCGTGCAGGGAGCCGTGCTGCTGGGTCAGGCCTGCGGCCCAGTCGAGTTCGATCGCCACGCGGCCCGGCGCGATCTCGCCCAGCCGCGCGCCGATGGTGGCCATGGCGCCCTGGCGCTCGAAGCTCTGGCGCACGCGCTGCGCATAGTCGGGGTCCTGGGCGATGAAGGAAGTGGCTGCCATGAGTGAATTGACGTTTACGTAAAGGTCAATTATGGGATGGCTGCCCGCATCGGGCAAGCAAGCTCAGCCCAGCACGATGCGCGCAATGATGTTGCGCTGGATCTCCGACGAGCCCTCGTAGATGCGCAGGATGCGCGCATCGCGCACGTAGCGCTCGAGCGGCATCTCGCGCGTGAAGCCGTAGCCGCCGTGGATCTGCAGCGCTGTGTCGGCAACGAAGGCCACCATTTCGGACGCATGGAGCTTGGCCATGGCGGATTGCAGCGTGAAGGGCTCGCCGGCCGTGCGCAGTGCCAGGGCCTGCATCGTGAGGCCCCACGAGGCTTCGAGCCGCAGCTTCATGTCGGCCAGCATCCACTGGATGCCCTGCTTGCCGGCCAGCGGCTCGCCGCCGATCTGCCGATCGCGGGCCCAGGCCACAGCCGCCGCCAGCGCGGCTTCGGCGATGCCGAGCGAGGTCGCGGCGACGTCGAGGCGGCTGTTGTCGAGCACCTTCATGGCGGTCCTGAAGCCGCTGCCTTCGTCGCCGAGGCGATTCGCGAGCGGGACGCTCACCGACTCGAAGGCGACCTCGAAGGCATGGCCGCCGCGGATGCCCATCAGCTTCTCGGGCGACGAGATGCGCACGCCCGGCAGGTCGGTGTCGACGATGAAGGCGCTGACGCCGCGCGCGCCGGCCGTGGCGTCGGTCTTGGCGAACACCACCAGGAATTTCGCCTCGGCCGCGTTCGAGATGAAGTGCTTGACGCCGTCGATGCGATAGTGGTCGCCGTCGCGCACGGCGCGCGTGCGCAGGTCGGCCGGGTGCGAGCCGCCGCGCGGTTCGGTGAGCGCGAAGCCGGCCAGCCACTCGCCGCTGGCGGCGCGCGGCAGGTAGCGCGCGCGCTGCGCATCGTCGCCGCCGATCAGCACGGCGTCGGTGCCCAGGTAGTGGGCGCCGATCATCGAGGAGGTCGCGGCGCAGGCGCGCGAGATCTCGACCAGGGACAGCAGCATCGCCGTCGGCGACACGCCGGGGCCGCCCCAGCGCTCGGGCAGGTTCATGCCCATCACGCCGAGCGCGGCGAGCTGCGGCACATGGCAGGTCGCCGAGCGCTCCTCCTCGTCGATGGCGCGCGCGAGCGGCGCGACGGCCTCGGCCGCATAGCGCGCGACCGCATCGGCCAGGGCCTGGTCTTCTTCGGTGACGCCGAGTCGTGTCATGTCGTTTCCTTGCGTGGTGAAGAGGAGGTCGCCGGGACGCCGAAGGCGCCGGCTTCGCGCAACTCGGCGAGCTTGTCGAGGCCGCAGCCCAGCAGGCTGGCGAGCAGTTCGTCGGTGTGTTCGCCGAGCGCGGGCGCGCGTGCGCTGCGGTTGGGTGCGGCGCCGTTGAAGCGCACCGGTTGCGTCGGCAGGCGCAGGCCGGGCAGGCGATCGTCATGAACCTCGCGCAGCAGTTCGCGCGCCTGGGCCTGCGGGGATTCCAGCGCCTGCGCGATGTTCCAGATCGGCGCGGCGGGCACGCCTGCGGCGTCGAGCCGGCGCACGACTTCCTCGACCGGATGCGCGCCGGCCCAGTCCTCGATCAGGCTGCGCAACGCCGGCTCCTGCTCGGAGCGCAACTCGTCGGTGGTGAAGCGCGGGTCCTGCACGAGTGCGGGGCGCTCCATCGCGACGGCCATCGCATCGAACAGTTTCTTGTTGAGCACCGCCAGCGCGAAGTGGCCGTCCTGCGCGCGATAGACGCCGAAGGGCGCCGACAACGGGTGCCGGTTGCCGACCCGCCGCGCCGGCTTGCCGGTGAAGAGATAGCGTGCCATGGAGGTTGCGAGAAAGCTCAGCGTGGTGTCGAACATCGCGACGTCGACGTGCTGGCCGCGGCCGGTGCGCTGGGTCTGCAGCAGCGCGGCCAGCGTGGCCCAGGAGGCGAACAGGCCGGCCACCACATCCGACACCGCCTCGCCGACCAGCGTGGGCGGGCCGTCGGGGTCGCCGGTCGCCTCCATCAGGCCGCTCATGGCCTGCACGATGATGTCGTAGGCCGGGCGATGGGCATAGGGGCCGGTCTGGCCGAAGCCCGAGACGCTGACATAGACCAGCTTCGGATTCAGCCGCGCGAGCGACTCGGGGCCGATGCCGAGCCGCTCGGCCACGCCCGGGCGGAAGTTCTCGACCACCACGTCGGCGCGGGCCGCGAGTTCGCGCACCAGCCGCACCGCATCGGGATGTTTCAGGTCGAGCACCATGCTCTTCTTGTTGCGGTTCATCACCGTGAAGAGCGCGCTCTGGCCGCTCTTCATCGGCCCGATGGCGCGGTAGTCGTCGCCCTGCGGCGGTTCGATCTTGATCACCTCGGCGCCCAGGTCGGCCAGCAGAGCGGTGGACAAGGGCCCGGCGAGCACGCGGGTGAAGTCGAGGATGCGGATGCCGTCGAGCGGACGGGCGGAGGCTGTCATGGTGGGGTCCTTTCGTGACCGGAAGGTCGCCATGGTCGGCCTCCATTGAATCAATTGAAAATACTCATCATTGATGCCTTGGATCAAGAAAGATGATTCACCTGAACCTTCGCCAGCTCGAATACTTCGTCGCCGCGGCCCGGCATGGCGGCGCCGCCCGCGCGGCCGAGGCGCTCAGCGTCTCGCAGCCGTCGATCTCCAAGGCCATCGCCGATCTCGAAGAACTCTGGGGCGAACCGCTGTTCGTCCGGCTGCACGCGCGCGGGCTCGAGTTGACTGCGGCCGGTGCGCTGCGCCATCGGGAGGCGCATGCACTGCTCGAGCAGGCGCGCACGCTGGCCGCGCCGCGCTCGGGCGAGCTGGCCGGCCTGCTGCGCGTCGGCTGCCTGAGCACCCTGGCGCCGCGCTGGCTGCCGGACATGCTGGCCCGCATGGCGGCGGACTGCCCGGCGATCGAAGTGCAGCTGGTCGAAGGCGACACCGAGACGCTCACGCGGATGCTGGAGCGCGGCGCGCTCGATGTCGCGCTGATGTACGACCTCGGCCTGGCGCGCGGCGTGCGGCTCGAGCCCGTGATGCAACTGCGCCCCTACGCGCTGCTGCCGTGGGGGCACCGGCTGGCCCGGGCCACGAGCCTGCGCATCGCCGACCTTGCGCGCGAGCCGCTGGTGCTGATCAACCTGCCGCACAGCCGCGAGTACTTTCTTTCGCTGTTCCGCGATGCCGGCGTCTCGCCGCGAATCGCGCACGAGAGCGCTTCGCTCGAAATGGTCCGCTCGCTGGTGGCGAACGGGCTCGGCGTCTCCTTGCTGACGACGCGGCCGCTGCGCGACCAGGCCTATGACGGCAAGCGCATCGCCTGCCGGCGGCTGCGCGGCCAGCTCGCGCTGCAGTCGGTGGTGCTGGCCTATCCGCCGCCGGGGAGCTTCGCTTCGCCGCTGGCCGAGCCCTTCGCGGCGGTCGTGCAGGCCAGCGTTTCGAGGCAGGCCGATGCCCTGACCCGCTAGCCGCTTCATCTGGCACGTCGTTTGCTTATCCTCATGCATTCGCCGCCGCCAGACCCTGTCTAGACAGCGTTTGGTGCATGAAACCGCTTTCGCGCCCTGACAAGGGGCCAAGCGGCGCTTGATCCGGACCGCAATTCCGGGTTAACCTGTATATACAGGTGCATCGCGGGGAATGAAACTCGGCCGCACTGCTGGAGTTCGCGTCTTTCGCGTCGCCGGCGAGCCGAAATTTTGAAACGCAACAGGAGAACCTGAATGGTCAAGACGGTAGCAAAGATCGCCTCGCTGATGGCGGCAGGTGCGTGCATCGCGGGCATGGCGACCAGCGCCCACGCACAGGACACCAAGATCACCCTCGGCATGTCGGGCTGGACCGGCTTCGCGCCGCTGACGCTGGCCGACAAGGCCGGGATCTTCAAGAAGAACGGCCTGGAGGTCGACCTGCGCATGATCCCGCAGAAGGACCGTCACCTGGCGCTGGCCTCCGGCGCGATCCAGTGCGCGGCCACCACGGTCGAGACGCACGTGGCCTGGAACGCCAACGGCGTGCCGATCGTGCAGATCTTCCAGATGGACAAGTCCTACGGCGCCGACGGCATCGCGGTGCGCAACGACGTCAAGAGCTTCGCCGACCTCAAGGGCAAGGCCATCGGCGTCAGCGCCCCGGGCACCGCGCCGTACTTCGGCCTGGCCTGGATGCTCAGCAAGAACGGCATGTCCATGAAGGACGTCAAGCTGGTCTCGCTCGAGCCCCAGCCCGCCGCCCAGGCCTTCGTGGCCGGCCAGAACGACGCGGCCATGACCTACGAGCCCTACCTCTCGACCGTGCGCGCCAATCCCACCGCCGGCAAGATTCTCGCCACCACGCTCGACTACCCGATGGTGATGGACACCGTGGGCTGCGCCCCGACCTGGCTCAAGTCCAACGCCAAGGCAGCCCAGGCGCTGGCGAATTCGTACTTCGAGGCCCTCGACATGATCAAGACCGACCCGGCCAAGGCGAACGAAATCATGGGCGCGGCGGTCAAGCAGACCGGCGAGCAGTTCGCGAAGTCGTCGGCCAACCTGCGCTGGTCGGACAAGGCGGCCAACCAGAAGTTCTTCGCCAACGACATCGTGCCGTTCATGAAGGACGCGCAGGCGATCCTGCTGGAGTCCGGCGTGATCCGCAAGGCGCCCGACGACCTCAACGCCACCTTCGACACCAGCTTCATCAAGTAACGGACCATCGATCATGAGCGCGACGCCTGTCATGAACTCAACCAAGCCGGTGAACCTCGGCGCCTCGGCCACGCCCGCAGAGCCACGCCGGCGCCGCGCGCTGGCGCCACTCGAGCCCGTCAGCGCGCGGGCGCGCTGGCTGCTCGGCGTCGGCTTCTTCGTGGTCTTCGTGGTGGTCTGGGCCTTGTTCACGCTCGGCGGCTTCGTCTCGCCGACCTTCCTGGCCAGCCCGGTCACGATGGTCAAGGAGGCCGTGCTGCTCTTCACCGAGTACAACTTCAGCCACGACATCGGCATGACGGTGTGGCGCGTGTTCGGCGGCTTCGTGCTGGCGACCGTGGTGGCGGTGCCGCTGGGCATCGCGATGGGCACGTGGAAGAGCGTCGAGGCCTTCTTCGAGCCCTTCGTCTCGTTCTGTCGCTACCTGCCGGCCTCGGCCTTCATTCCGCTGCTGATCCTGTGGGCCGGCATCGGCGAAACGCAGAAGCTGCTGGTGATCTTCATCGGCTCGGTGTTCCAGATCACGCTGATGGTGGCGGTCACGGTGGGCAGCGCGCGGCGCGACCTGGTCGAGGCCGCCTACACGCTGGGCGCCAACAGCCGCGGCATCGTCGCCCGGGTGCTGATCCCGGGCGCTGCGCCCGGGATCGCCGAGACGCTGCGCCTGGTGCTCGGCTGGGCCTGGACCTATGTCATCGTCGCCGAGCTGATCGGATCTTCTTCCGGCATCGGCCACATGATCACCGACAGCCAGGCGCTGCTCAACACCGGGCAGATCATCTTCGGGATCATCGTGATCGGCATCATCGGGCTCATCTCCGACTTCGCCTTCAAGGCGCTCAACCGCCGTCTCTTCGCCTGGAGCACCCTGTGATGAATCAGCTGTCCATTCGCGGTGTCTCGCGCACCTTCACCGGCACGCGCGGCCAGAGCACGCAGGCGCTGCTGCCGGTCGACTTCGAAGTGCGCGAGAACGACTTCGTCACCATCCTCGGCCCCTCGGGCTGCGGCAAGTCGACCTTGCTGCGCATCGTGGCCGGACTCGACTACCCGACCGGAGGGCGCGTGCTGCTCGACGGCCAGACCATCGAGGGCCCGGGCGCCGATCGCGGCGTGGTGTTCCAGAGCTATACGCTGTTCCCCTGGCTCACCATTGCGCAGAACATCCGCTTCGGACTGCGCGAGCGCGGCATGAGCGAGGCCGACCAGAAGGAGCGCAGCGACTTCTTCATCGCCAAGGTCGGCCTGCGCGGCTTCGAGAACCACTTTCCCAAGCAGTTGTCGGGCGGCATGCAGCAGCGCACCGCGATCGCCCGCGCACTCGCCAACGACCCCAAGATCCTGCTGCTCGACGAGCCCTTCGGTGCGCTCGACAACCAGACCCGCGTGCTGATGCAGGAACTGCTGCTGGGCATCTGGGAGTCGGCCCGCAAGACCGTTCTGTTCGTCACGCACGACATCGACGAGGCGATCTTCATGGCCAACCGCGTCGCGGTGTTCAGCGCCCGGCCCGGCCGCATCAAGACCGAGATCGCGGTGGACTTCCCGCATCCGCGCCATTACACGATCAAGACCTCGCCCGAGTTCATGGAGATCAAGGCGCGCCTGACCGAAGAGATCCGCGCCGAGTCCATGGCCGCCGCCGAGCATTGATCCACGCCGCACGAAAGACCGCATGACAGCCGCCAGCCTTCGCAAAGCCACCGACGCCCGTCGCAGCGCGCATCCGCGTGCCGCGGCCTCGACGTCCCCCGCGCTGGCGCTGTACGAGCAGATCAAGGCCTTCATCACGCACAAGATCCAGGACGGCTCCTGGAGCGCCGGCCACCGCCTGCCGTCGGAGAGCGAGCTGGTGGCGCAATTCGGTGTCGCCCGCATGACGGTCAACCGCGCGCTGCGCGAACTGGTCGAGCAGGGGCGCATCGTGCGGGTGGCCGGCGTCGGCAGCTTCGTGGCCGAGGACAGGCCGCAGTCGACCCTGCTGCAGATCGCCAACATCGCCAGCGAGATCCGCGAACGCGGCCACGACTATCGCTGCGAATTCCTGGCCGCCGAGCGCGTCGCCGCCTCGCCCGACGTGGCGGTCTGGCTCGACCTGCGGCCCGGCGAGTCGGTCTTCCACACGGTCTGCCTGCACCTGGAGAACGAGACCCCGGTGCAGCTCGAGGATCGCTATGTCAACCCGCGCGTGGTGCCGGATTTTCTCGAGCAGGATTTCTCGCTCGTCCCGCCGAGCGAGTACCTGGTGCGCAACGTGCCGTTCGACCAGATCGAGCATGTGGTCGATGCCGTGCTTCCGACCTCCGAGCAGGCCGAGCGCCTGGACATGCCGGTGACCGACCCCTGCCTGCTGCTCACGCGCCGCACCTGGACCCGGACCCAGCCGGTGACGGTGGTGCGCTGCCTGCATCCCGCCTCGCGCTACCGGCTCGGCAGCCGGTTCCGCGCCGACGGCAATCCCTCTTTCGGCTGAGCGCGCACGCCGCGCTTCGCCTTTCGCACGAACCTACTTGTATAGACAGGAGAACCCCATGAACACCACCCCCCTCGGCACCGCACCGATCGTCCTCGCGCCCGGCGACGTCGACCTTGCCACGTTGCGCCGCGTGCATGCCGGCGGCGTGCAGCTGTCGCTCGACCCGTCGGCCCGCGCCGGCCTGCTGGCGGCCCAGGCCACGGTGCGCCGCATCGTCGAGGCGGGCGAGGTGGTCTACGGCATCAACACCGGTTTCGGCAAGCTGGCGCAGACCACCATCCCGCCCGAGCGCCTGGCCGAACTGCAGCGCAACCTGGTGCTGTCGCACAGCGCGGGCACCGGCGAGCCGCTGGCCGCCGGCGTGGTGCGGCTGGTGCTCGCGACCAAGGCCGTGAGCCTGGCGCGCGGGCATTCGGGCGTGCGGCCCGAGATCGTCGATGCGCTGCTCGCGCTGTCGAACGCTGGCTTGCTGCCGCGCATCCCGTCGAAGGGGTCGGTCGGGGCCTCGGGCGATCTGGCGCCGCTGGCGCATCTGGCCTGCGTGCTGATCGGCGAGGGCGAGGTCACGGCGCCCGATGGCGAAGTCATCAATGGCACCGACGCGCTGGCGCGCATCGGCCTCGCACCCTTCGTCCTCGGCCCAAAGGAAGGACTGGCGCTGCTCAACGGCACCCAGGTGTCGACCGCGCTGGCGCTGGCCGGCCTGTTCGGCGCCGAGGACGTGTTCGCGGCCGGCCTGATGGCGGGCGCGCTGTCGCTGGAAGCCATCCAGGGATCGATCAAGCCCTTCGATGCCCG
The DNA here is from genome assembly GCF_056405555.1 of Variovorax sp. P1_G12. Lineage (NCBI taxonomy): Bacteria > Pseudomonadati > Pseudomonadota > Betaproteobacteria > Burkholderiales > Comamonadaceae > Variovorax > Variovorax sp. P1_G12. The sequence goes on from NZ_JBFUBW010000020.1 coordinate 80,362, forward strand.
CATCCACGCCGCGCGCGGCCAGCCGGGCCAGATGGCGGTGGCCGGGGCGGTGCGTGCACTGCTCGAAGGCAGCGAGATCCTGCCGTCCCATGCCGACTGCGGCCGGGTGCAGGACCCGTACTCGATCCGCTGCGTGCCGCAGGTGATGGGCGCGTGCCTGGACAACCTCGCGCATGCGGCGCGCGTGCTGCGCATCGAGGCCAATGCGGCTTCGGACAACCCGCTGGTGTTCGACAACGGCGACGTGATCTCGGGCGGCAACTTCCACGCCGAACCGGTGGCCTTTGCGGCCGACATCATCGCGCTCTCGGTGGCCGAGATCGGCGCCATCTCTGAGCGCCGGATGGCGCTGCTGCTCGACAGCGGCCTGTCGGGCCTGCCGCCGTTCCTGGTGCGCGACGGCGGCGTCAACTCCGGCTTCATGATCGCGCAGGTCACGGCCGCGGCGCTGGCGTCGGAGAACAAGTCGCTCGCCCATCCGGCCAGCGTCGACAGCCTGCCGACCTCGGCCAACCAGGAAGACCATGTGTCGATGGCCACCTTCGCGGGCCGCCGGCTCGGCGAGATGGTCGAAAACACAGCCGTGGTCGTCGGCATCGAGGCGATGGCTGCGGCGCAAGGCATCGAATTGAAGCGCGGCAGCACGACGGCCCCCACGCTCGGCACTGGCGTGTCCTCGCTGCCCCCCGAGGGGGCGCAGCCCGCCTTGGGGCGGCCCGGCGCCGGGCTGAAGAGCTCGCCCCTGCTCGAAGCCGAATTCGCCGCCATCCGCGAGCGCGTCGCCTTCATCGAACAGGACCGTTTCCTCGCACCGTCCATCGAAGCCATGCGCCTGTGGGCACGCCAGGGCCAATGGCCCGAAGCCGTGCAAGCCATCCTGCCCAGCCACGCCTGAATCTCTTCCATCCGAACCGACATCGAAAGGAACACCGCCATGAACGCACCCGACAAATTCCTCGCCCAGTCCGCCGACCCCCGCCATGACGCAAGCCGCGTGATCCGCGCGCCGCGCGGCAGCACGCTCAACTGCAAGAGCTGGCTCACCGAAGCCGCGTTCCGCATGCTGCAGAACAATCTGGACCCCGAAGTTGCCGAGCGCCCGCAGGACCTCGTGGTCTACGGCGGCATCGGCCGCGCCGCGCGCGACTGGGCCTCGTTCGACCAGATCCTGGCGTCGCTGAAGGAACTGAACGACGACGAGACGCTGCTGATCCAGTCGGGCAAGCCGGTGGGCGTCTTCAAGACCCACGAGAACGCGCCGCGCGTCTTGCTCGCGAATTCGAACCTGGTGCCCAAGTGGGCCACCTGGGAGCACTTCAGCGAGCTCGACCGCAAGGGCCTGATGATGTACGGCCAGATGACCGCCGGCAGCTGGATCTACATCGGCAGCCAGGGCATCGTGCAGGGCACCTTCGAGACCTTCGTCGAGGCCGGCCGCCAGCACTACAACAACGACCTCGCGGGCAAGTGGATCCTGACCGCCGGCCTGGGCGGGATGGGCGGCGCGCAGCCGCTGGCCGCGACGCTGGCGGGCGCGGTCTCGCTCAACATCGAGTGCCAGCAGGCCAGCATCGACTTTCGCCTGCGCACGCGCTATCTCGACAAGCAGGCCAAGGACATCGACGACGCGATCGCGCTGATCAAGCAGCACACGGCGGCCAAGGAGGCGGTGTCGATCGGCCTGCTGGGCAATGCGGCCGAGATCCTGCCGGAGCTCGTGAAGCGCGCCCAGGCCGGCGGCCTCAAGCCCGACCTCGTGACCGACCAGACTTCGGCGCACGACCTCGCCAGCGGCTACCTGCCGATCGGCTGGACCCTGGCGCAATGGGAGGCCGCCAAGGCCGACGCGACCCAGCACCCCACGCTTCGCAAGGCGGCGGCCAAGTCCTGCGCGGTGCACGTGCAGGCCATGCTCGACTTCCAGGCGATGGGCATCCCGACCGTCGACTACGGCAACAACATCCGCCAGGTGGCGTTCGACGAGGGCGTGAAAAACGCGTTCGACTTCCCGGGCTTCGTGCCGGCCTACATCCGGCCGCTGTTCTGCGAGGGCAAGGGGCCGTTCCGCTGGGTTGCGCTCTCGGGCGACCCGGAGGACATCTACAAGACCGACGCCAAGATCAAGGAGCTGTTCCCCGACAACAAGCACACCCACCGCTGGCTGGACATGGCGCGCGAGCGCATCGCCTTCCAGGGCCTGCCGGCGCGCATCTGCTGGCTGGGGCTGGGCGAGCGCGAGAAGGCCGGGCTGGCCTTCAACGAGATGGTGAAGTCGGGCGAGCTCAAGGGCCCGATCGTGATCGGCCGCGACCACCTGGACACCGGCTCGGTGGCGAGCCCGAACCGGGAAACGGAAAGCATGAAGGACGGCAGCGACGCGGTGTCGGACTGGCCGCTGCTCAACGCGCTGCTGAACACCGCGGGCGGCGCGACCTGGGTCAGCCTGCACCACGGCGGCGGCGTGGGCATGGGCTACTCGCAGCATTCGGGCGTGGTGATCGTGGCCGACGGCACCGAGGCGGCGGCCCGGCGCCTCGCGCGCGTGCTGTGGAACGACCCCGCCACCGGCGTGATGCGCCATGCCGATGCCGGCTACGACATCGCGATCGCGACGGCGAAGAAGCAGGGCCTCAACCTGCCGATGATCAAGTAAGCCGCGCGAGGAGCCGGGCCCGTGGCACTCCAACGCTTCGACATCGCCTCGCTGGCCGCCTCGCCGTGGAAGAACGGCGGCGGCACCACGCGCGAGATCGTCTGCTCGCCGGCGGGCGCGGACATGGACGGCTTCGACTGGCGCGTGAGCATCGCGACCATCGACCGGCCAGGGCCGTTCTCCGCCTTTGCCGGCATCGACCGCGTGATCATGCTGCTCGAAGGTGCCGGCGTGCGCCTGCATTCGCAGGACGGCCGCATCGACCATCGGCTCGACCTGTCGCATGTGCCGTTCGCCTTCGCCGGCGACGCGGCGCTGGACTGCGATCTGCTCGGCGGCACGTCGACCGACTTCAACCTCATGACGCGCCGCGGCCGCGTCAGCGCCGATTGGCGGCTGCTGCGCGCGACCGCCGACATCGCGCCCGCCGAGCGCGGCCTGCTGATGGTCCTCGGCGGCCGCTGGCGGCTCGACGCCTTCGACTGCGGGCCGGGCGAGGGCGTGTGGTGGGACGGCGGCTCGCGCGGATGGCAGGCGCATCCGCAGGACGCCGATGCCGCACTGATCGCGGTGCGGCTCGAATCGACAACCCGTACGACCACCATGGGTGGATCCGCATGAACTTCTCCGCACTCCCTTCCGCCGACGGCGTCTGGACGCAGCTGCGCCTCGCGCCCGGTGCACTCGCCGGCGACGACATGCCATGGGCCGAGGCCGCGATCGTCGTGGCCGACGGCAAGATCGCCTGGATCGGCGAACGCGCATCGCTGCCCGGCCAGTTCGCCGGGCTGCGGCGCTTCGACGGCGGCGGTGCAATGGTCACGCCCGGCCTGGTCGATTGCCACACCCATCTGGTCTATGGCGGCCAGCGCGCCAACGAGTTCGCGATGCGGCTCGCCGGCGCGAGCTACGAAGAGGTGGCGAAAGCCGGCGGCGGCATCGTGTCGTCGGTGCGCGCCACGCGCGAGGCCGACGAGGACACGCTCTACGCGCAGGCTGCGCCGCGCCTCGAGCAACTGCTCGCCGACGGCGTCTGCGCCATCGAGATCAAGTCGGGCTACGGGCTCGCGCTGGCACACGAGCGCAAGCAGCTGCGCGTCGCGCGCCGGCTCGGCGAGGCCTATGGCGTCACGGTGCGCACCACCTTTCTGGGCGCCCACGCGCTGCCGCCCGAGTACGCGGGCCGCAGCGGCGACTACATCGACCTCGTCTGCCGGGAGATGATGCCGGCGCTGGCCGAAGAAGGGCTGGTCGATGCGGTCGACGTGTTCTGCGAACGCATCGCCTTCTCGCTGGCCGAGACCGAGCGCGTGTTCCAGGCGGCCAGGGCGCTCGGGCTCCCGGTCAAGCTGCATGCCGAGCAACTCTCGGACATGGGCGGGGCCGCGCTGGCGGCGCGCTACGGCGCGCTGTCCTGCGACCACATCGAGCACCTGTCGGCCGAAGGCATCGCCGCGATGCGCGCGTCCGGCACGGTGGCCGTGCTGCTGCCCGGCGCCTACTACACGCTGCGCGACACCCACCTGCCGCCGATCGAGGCGCTGCGCGCGGCCGGCGTGCCGATGGCCGTTTCCACCGACCACAACCCCGGCACCTCGCCGGCGCTGAGCCTGCTGCTGATGGTCAACATGGCCTGCACGCTGTTCCGTCTCACGGTGCCCGAGGCGCTGGCCGGCGTCACCCGCCATGCGGCGCGCGCGCTCGGCCTGCAGCAGACGCATGGCGCGCTGCATCAGGGACAGCCGGCCAACTTCGTGCTCTGGAACGTGCGGGAGGCCGCGGAACTCGCCTACTGGTTCGGCCAGCGGCCCGTGCGCTGCGTGGTCCGGCAGGGCCGCGTCGCCGTGGAGCAGGCGGCATGACGCGCACGCTATTCGCGGCCGATGCGCTGCTGCCGACCGGATGGTCGAAGAACGTGCTGCTGGCCTGGGACGAGGCCGGCCGGCTCACGCAGGTGCAGCCCGAGGCCGCGCAGCCCTCCGGCACGCCCGCATCGAGCGGCCCCGTGATCCCCGGCACGCCGAACCTGCATTCGCACGCCTTCCAGAGAGCCTTCGCAGGCCTCACCGAGCACCGCGCCGAGCAGCAGGACAGCTTCTGGAGCTGGCGCACGCTCATGTACCGCTTTGCCGCGCGCCTCGCACCGCAGCACATGGAGGCCATCGCCACCTGGCTCTATGCCGAGATGCTCGAAGCGGGCTACACGAGCGTGTGCGAATTCCAGTACGTGCACCATGACACCGGCGGCCGTCCCTACGCGAATGACGCGAGCCTGAGCCTTGCGCTCCTGCGCGCCGCGCAGCGTACGGGCATCGGCTTCACCCTGCTGCCCGTGCTCTACCAGTCCAGCGGCTTCGGCGGCCTGCCACCCAACGAGGGGCAGCGTCGCTTCATCCGGTCGACCGAATCGATGCTTCGCCTGCTCGAAGCGCTGAGGCCGGTGTGCGACGCGCAGGGCGCGCGGCTCGGCCTCGCGCCGCATTCCCTGCGTGCCGTTGCGCCCGACGCCTTGCGCGATGCCCTCGCAGGCCTCGAAGCGCTCGACCCCACGTCGCCGATCCACATCCACATCGCCGAGCAGACCAAGGAGGTCGACGACTGCCTGGCGTGGAGCGGCCAGCGTCCCGTGGCCTGGCTGCTCGACCATGCACCGGTCGATGCGCGCTGGTGCCTGGTCCATGCCACGCACATGGATGCGAACGAGTACCGGCGCGCGGCGATGAGCGGCGCGGTCGCCGGCCTGTGTCCGACGACCGAGGCCAATCTCGGCGACGGCATCTTCGACTTCGCGGCCTGGCGCCACCACGGCGGTGCCTGGGGCGTCGGTTCCGACAGCCACGCCTGCGTCAACGCGGCGGAGGAGCTGCTGATGCTGGAGTACAGCCAGCGCCTGGCCACGCGGCAGCGCAACGTGGGCGCCGATGGGTCGCACCCCCAGGTCGCGACCGCGCTCACGCTGGCGGCCGTGCGGGGCGGCGCGCAGGCCGCGGGCCGCGCCGTCGGCGGCCTGGCGGTGGGGCAGCAGGCCGACTTCGTCGCGCTCGATGCCCGCCACCTCGCGCTGCAGGGGCTCGCCGCGCCCGACATGCTCTCGGCCCACGTCTTCGCCAGCCACCGCACCTCGGCCATCGATGCCGTGTGGGTGGCCGGCCAGACGCGCGTCGCCGGCGGCCGCCACGCATTGCACGACGAAGCCGCGGCCGCCTTCGTGGCCGCGCGCACCCAACTTCTCGAGGATTGAACCCATGAGCTTCACCACACCCGAGCCCCCCTTCCGCTTCCACCCCGGCAAGCGCCCCCTCCTGATCTCGATGCCGCACGTCGGCACCTATGTGCCGCCGCAGCTCGCGGCGCGCTTCACCGACGAGGCCCGCCAGGTGCCCGACACCGACTGGCATCTCGAGCGCCTGTACGACTTCGCGGACGAACTCGGCGCCTCGCTGCTGATCGCCACGCACTCGCGCTACGTGGTCGACCTCAATCGCCCGCCCGACGGCGCGAGCCTCTATCCGGGCCAGAGCGTCACCGGCCTGTGTCCGGTCGACAGCTTCGACGACACGCCCCTCTATGCGGCCGGCGACGTGCCCGGCGAAGCCGAGATCGCGCAACGTCGCGACGCCATCTGGCAGCCCTACCACCGCCAGCTCGCGGGCGAGCTCGAGCGCTTGAAATCGCTGCACGGCGTCGCCGCGCTGTGGGACGCACATTCGATCCGCTCCGTGCTGCCGCGCTTCTTCGACGGCAAGCTGCCGGACCTCAACCTCGGCACCGCCCAGGGCGCCAGTTGCGATCCGGTCCTGGCGCAGTCGCTGCTCGATATCGCCGGGCAGGCGCCGGGATTCACGTCCGTGCTCAACGGCCGCTTCACCGGCGGCTACATCACGCGCCAGCACGGCCGGCCGGCGCAGGGCGTGCATGCCGTGCAGCTCGAGATGACGCAATGCAGCTACATGCAGGAGGCGCTGCCCTTCGACTACCTGCCCGAGCGCGCCGCCCGCGTGCAGCCGCATGTGCGGCGCATGCTCGAAGCGGTGCTGGACTTCGTCGAACGTCGCCCGGGCTGAACGGCGTGGAATTCCTCGCCGCGCTGGCGCGGTCCGTCGGCGCCGATCGCCTGCAGACCGGCGACGCCATCCCCGCGCGCCACCACGCCGACTGGAGCGGTGCGCCGCCCGTGGCGCCGATGGCCCTGGTGCGCCCGCGCAGCACGGAAGAAGTCTCGGCGGTGCTGCGCCTGTGCAGAGAGTACCGCGTGCCGGTGGTGCCGCAGGGCGGCCTCACCGGGCTCGCGGGCGCGGCGGTGCCGAGTCCCGGCGCCATCGCGCTCTCGCTCGATCGCATGAGCGCCATCGAATCGGTGGATGCGGCGGCGTCCACCCTGACGGTGCAGGCCGGCGCCACCCTGTCGGCGGTGCAGGAGGCCGCCGCCGCGCAGGGCCTGCAGTTCGGCGTCGACCTCGGCGCGCGCGGCTCCTGCCAGATCGGCGGCAACCTGTCGACCAATGCCGGCGGCAACGGCGTGCTGCAGTTCGGCATGATGCGCGAGCAGACGCTGGGCCTCGAGGTGGTGCTGGCCGACGGCAGCGTGCTACCGATGCTGCGGCCCATGCTCAAGAACAACACGGGCTACGACCTGAAGCAGTTCTTCATCGGTGCCGAGGGCACGCTGGGCGTGATCACGCGCGCGGTGCTGCGCCTGTATCCGGCGCCCCGTGCACGCGCCACCGCGCTGGTTGCACTCACCGATTTCGACGCCGCGCTGGCGCTGCTGGGCCGGCTGCAGGCTCGCTTCCCGCGCGCGGTGGCGGCCTTCGAACTCATGTGGCGCGACTTCGTCGAGACCTCCCTGAAATGGCAGGGGCTGCGCGAGCCTTTCGAGGCGGTGCATCCGTTCGCGGCGCTGGTCGACGTGGTCGGCGACGACGAGGCCTCGCTGCGTACGGTCCTCGAGGAGACGCTGGGCGAGGCGATGGAAGCCGGGCAGGCGAGCGATGCGGCCATCGCGCAGTCCCAGGCGCAGGTCCAGGCGTTCTGGAAGATCCGCGAGGCCACCGCCGAGCTGCCGGTCCACATGCATCCGCCGATCAATTTCGACGTCAGTCTCCCAATGGCCGAGATCGGCCGGTTCGCCGACGCCTGCCGCGCTGCCTTCGATGTGCGCTGGCCGGGCCACCACTCCCTGTTCTTCGGCCACGTGGGCGACAGCAACCTGCACATCACGACCGACGGCCGCTCGATCGGCGGCCAGGAGGCGCAGATCGAAGCGCTGGTCTACGAGCAGGTCGCCGCGTTCGGTGGCAGCGTCTCGGCCGAGCACGGCATTGGCCTGCACAAGAAACCCTATCTGTCGGCGAGCCGCAGCCCGGCCGAGCTGGCCGCCATGCGCGCGATCAAGCGCGCGCTCGATCCCCTCCACCTTCTCAATCCCGGCAAGGTATTCGACCTATGAACGCATCCCCATTCCAGGGCTTCGCCCGTCCCGAAGTCGCGCCGCTGCCGCCCTACAACGCCGGCTTGTCTTCCGAGGTGGTGCGCGCGCGCTACGGCGTCAGCGAGATCAGCCGGCTGGCGAGCAACGAGAACCCCTTCGGCGCCAGCCCGGCGGTGGCGCAGGCGCTGGTCGGCCTGGCGCAGCAGGTCAACAACTATCCCGATGCCGCCTGCACCGCGCTGCGCACCGCGATCGCCGGGCGCTGCGGCGCCGGGCCCGGCCAGATCGTGATCGGCAGCGGCTCCGAGGACATCCTGCAGATGCTGTGCCTGGCCCTGCTGTCGCCGGGCGACCGGGTGCTCACGCAGCGCCCCGGCTTCGGGCTGCACGAGATCTTCCCGCGCATGATGGGGGCCGAGGTCGAGGCGCTGGCGCTCACGCCCGCGCTCGAATTCGATCTCGACGCCTGGTGCGAGGCGCTGGCGCGCGGGCCGAAGATCGCGATGATCGCCAATCCGTCGAATCCCGTCGGTTGCATGTTCGATGCGGCCGCCTTCGAGCGCCTGCTCGCGGCCACGCCGGCCGGCACGCTGCTGGTGCTGGACGAGGCGTACTACGAGTACGCGCGGCTCGCGCCCGGCTTCCCGGATGCGCTGGCCGCACTGCGCGACCAGCAGCGGCCCTGGATCGTGCTGCGCACCTTCTCCAAGGCCTGGGGCCTGGCCGGGTTGCGCGTCGGCTACGGCATCGCCTCCGACGCCGCGCTGGTGCAGCTGCTCGACCGGGTGCGCACGCCCTTCAACGTCAACCAGGCGGCGCAGGCGGCGGCGCTGGCCGCGTGGGGCGACGAGCCTTTCATGGCCCATGCAGTGGCGCAGACCGTGCAGTACCGCGAATCGCTGGTGGCGCAACTGCGCGCGCTGGCGCTGCCCGGAATGCGGATCGCGCCGTCGGCGGCGAACTTCCTGTTCATCGATCTCGGGCGTCCGAACGGACCGGTCAACGAGGCCCTGCTGGCGCGCGGCATCATCGCCAAGCCCTGGAAGGAGCCCGGCTTCGAGACCTTCATCCGGGTGTCGATCGGCATGCCGGCGGACAACGAGCGCTTGCTGCGCGCCTTGCGCGAGATCGTCGGCGAGGCGCCGTGACCCTTTTCAGGGGGCCGGGGCGCTGACGGCCAAGACCCGACGCCGCGATCGGGCCGCCGCCGCTTCCTACAATCGGCCCATGAAGCCCGTCGTCTACACCCGCGCCCAACAACTGCCCGCCATCCTGGCCCGCCGCATCGCCATCCTCGACGGCGCGATGGGCACCATGATCCAGCGCTTCAAGCTGACCGAGGAACAATACCGCGGCGAACGCTTCAAGGACTTCCCGCGCGACGTCAAGGGCAACAACGAACTGCTCTCGCTGACCCGGCCCGATGTCATCCGCGACATCCACGAAGGCTATCTCGCCGCCGGCGCCGACCTGGTCGAGACCAACACCTTCGGCGCCACCCGCATCGCGCAGGAGGACTACAAGATGGCCGACCTGGCGCGCGAGATGAATCTCGAGTCGGCCAGGCTCGCGCGTGCCGCCTGCGACAAATTCAGCACGCCGGACAAGCCGCGCTTCGTCGCCGGCGCCCTCGGCCCCACGCCCAAGACCGCCAGCATCAGCCCCGACGTCAACGATCCCGGCGCGCGCAATGTGAATTTCGAGGAACTGCGGGCTTCGTACTACGAGCAGGTCGAGGCGCTGGTCGAAGGCGGCTCCGACGTGCTGCTGGTCGAGACCATCTTCGACACGCTGAACGCCAAGGCCGCGCTGTTCGCGATCGACGAATACTTCGAGGCCAGCGGCGAGCGGCTGCCGCTGATCATCAGCGGCACCGTGACCGACGCCTCGGGCCGCATCCTCAGCGGCCAGACCGTGACGGCCTTCTGGCACAGCGTGCGCCATGCGCAGCCGCTGGCCATCGGGCTCAACTGCGCGCTGGGCGCTGCATTGATGCGGCCCTACATCCAGGAACTGGCGCGCGTCGCCGACGACACCTTCATCAGCTGCTACCCCAACGCCGGCCTGCCCAACCCGATGAGCGAGACCGGCTTCGACGAGACACCCGATGTCACCTCGCGGCTGCTGCACGAGTTCGCCGCCGAAGGGCTGGTCAACATCGTCGGCGGCTGCTGCGGCACCACGCCGGAGCACATCGCGGCGATCGGCCAGGCGGTCGCTCCGCTCGCGGGCCGCAGCCTGCGGCGCGCCGCCTTCTACAGCGAAGCAGCCTGAGCTGGCCCCCACGCTCCCTCACTTCGTGTGGTCGCTGCCCCCCGAGGGGGAGTCAGCAGGCCGCCCGTCAGCGCGAAGCGCGGACTTCGCCGCGCTGGCGGCCCGGCGCCGGCCTGAACCTCGCGCATCCCGGCGCATGTGAAGCCGGGATGAAGAAGCTCTCCAAACGTTCTTCGCGTGCGCGAACGCGCGTGCTGAAACGTTCTAGCTGAAGGCCGTCGCTGATTGACAACGCGCCGACGCTCTCCCTACCCTGGAACGCAAAAGGAAATCTGCATGAACGACAACAAGGCTCTGCGATGGTTCGGCCTCGGCGCCATGGCGCTGATGCTGCCGCTGGCCGCGACGGCCCAGCAGGCGTTCACCCGCGGGCCCGTCAATCTGCGTGCCGGCCCCGGCGACAACTATCCGCTGGTGGCCTCGCTGGCGCCCGGGCAATCGCTGGAAGTGATGGGCTGCACCGCCGGCTACGGCTGGTGCGACGTGGTGCTGCCCGACGGACTTCGCGGCTGGTCCTATGCGGCGAGCCTCGAGTACGCCTACCTGGAGCAGCGGGTGCCGCTGGCGACCTACGGCGCGATCATCGGCGTGCCACTCGTGACCTTCGCGATCGGCAGCTACTGGTCCAACTACTACCGCGACCGGCCCTGGTACGGCCAGCCGCGCTGGTGGGGCGGCCGGCCGCCGCCGCCACCGGTTCCGGGCTGGCGCCCGCCACCGCCGCCGGTTGCGGGCTGGCGTCCCAACCCCTGGCCGGGCTATCAGCCGCATCCGCCGGGCTTCCGTCCGCCGCCTGCGCCGGTTTTCAGGCCGCTGCCATCGCCCGGCTACCGCCCGCCACCGTCACCCGGCTGGCGCCCGCCGCCCGGCTTCCAGACCGGCGGCCGGCCGCCGGGGCAGGGCGGAGGTGACCACGGCGGCGGCGGCCACGGTGGTGGGCATGGGGGCGGTGGCGGAGGCGGTCACGGGGGTGGCGGTGGCCACGGTGGTGGCCATGGGGGCGGTGGCCACGGCGGCGGCCATGGTGAAGGAGGAGGCGGGCGCGATCGCTAGCCGGCGCCGTCCTCCACCACGTGATCGCGTGACCCGCGGCGCATGAAACTGGTGCAGCCCAATTGCCAGGGATACCGCGGAACCGGCTTCGCCGGGCCGCTGGTATCGCCCCCTCGAGGGGGAGGCGCCGCAGGCGCTTCGGGGGTGTTTCAATTCAGTCCTTCTTGCGGGCGATCAGCGCCACGAAGCGCTGGGCGCCCAGGCCCAGCGGCCGCTCGCGCGACCACACGACGTCGACCCACAGGTCGAGCCCGTTGGACAGGTTCTCGAACGGAATCTCGACCAGCGCGCCCGCCGCCACGTGCGGCCGGGCGAAGTTGCGCGGCAGCCAGCCCCAGCCCAGGCCGGCGGTGATCAGGCTCAGGGCGGCCAGCGCGTTGTCGGTGCGCCAGACGTGCCGTGCGAAGACGAAGCGCGGGTCGCTGGTGGCCAGGTCACGGCCGGCGACCACGATCTGCCGCGTGGTCGTCAGGTGCTCCTCGCGCAGCCGGCCGCCGGCGGCGGCCAGCACCGGGTGGTCGGGCGCCATCACGGCCACCATGGTGTCGCTGGCCACCTCCTGAAACCCCTCCCGGCCGTCCAGGCTGGGACGCTCGAACACCAGCGCCAGCTGCGCCCGGCCGCTGTGCAGCAGCGCCAGCGCATCGGCTTGCGGCGCGGCCAGCACCTCGACCTCCAGCAGCGGGTATTCGTTCGCCAGGGCGGCCAGCGGGCCGCTCCAGGGCGCCGCGAGCAGTTCGGGCGCGATCGCGAGCGTGAGCCGGTTCTCCAGCCCCTGGGTGAGCGCCAGCGCCTGCACCTGGAGCTGCTTGAGCTGCGCCGCCAGCAGGCGCGCCTGCGGTTCCAGCGAACGCGCCGCCTCGGTGGGCTGCGGTTCCCGGCCGCTGCGGTCGAAGAGCAGCAGGTCGAGTTCCGCCTCGAGATTGGCGATCGCCATGCTGACCGCGGAGGGCACCCGGCCCAGGGCCCGCGCCGCGGCCGAGAAAGAACCGTGGTCGATGACCGCGAGGAACACCTCCACGTTGTCGCTGGAAAAGCTCATGCGGTCCGACCTATCAATTAACTTGAAAGAAGATGACTTTATATGTCAGTCAAACAAATATAAAGTACCCATCAACACCAACCAACACGGGATCGATTTCATGCAAGGGCTCAAACGCCGCGTCGTCTACATCAGCCTCTACGAGGGCATCGCCATCGTCGTGGCCAGCGCGGGGCTGGCGCTGATGTCGGGCCAGGGCCTGGGCCACTCGGGCGTGCTGGCGGTCATCGCCTCGGTCATCGCGGTGCTCTGGAACCTCACGTTCAACGCCCTGTTCGAGCGCTGGGAATCGCGCCAGGCCGTGCGCGGCCGCAGCGTCCGCCGCCGCGTCGCCCATGCGATCGGCTTCGAGGGCGGCCTGGTGGCCTTCCTGGTGCCGATCTTCGCCTGGTGGCTGGACGTGAGCCTGTGGGAGGCGTTGGTGATGGACCTGGGACTGGTGGTTTTCTTCCTGGTCTACACCTTCGTCTTCAACTGGGCCTTCGACGCCATTTTCGGCTTGCCCGCATCGGCGGCCGGCGCCGCCCAGCCGGCGTAAAATCCGCGGCTCCCAAGGAGCGTTGCAGCGCTGCCGTCCATCCGGGCGGCGGCGTCAGGCTTGGGCTTCCAGCCACTGGAGTGCAACGACGCTCGCCTGACCCCGTTTCCACAGGTGAGCCCATGTCCTCCGATCCTTCCTCCGTCGCCGTCCCCCCGATGAAGCTGTCCGGCCTCGAGCCGGTGCAGATCGGCCAGGGCTCGCTGTTCGTCAACATCGGCGAGCGCACCAACGTCACCGGCTCCAAGGCCTTCGCGCGGATGATCCTCAACGGCCAGTTCGAGGAAGCGCTGGCCGTCGCGCGCCAGCAGGTCGAGAACGGCGCCCAGGTGATCGACATCAACATGGACGAGGCCATGCTCGACAGCAAGGCCGCCATGGTGCGCTTCCTGAACCTGATCGCCAGCGAACCCGACATCGCGCGGGTGCCGATCATGGTCGACAGCTCGAAGTGGGAGGTGATCGAGGCCGGCTTGCGCTGCATCCAGGGCAAGGGCATCGTCAACTCGATCAGCATGAAGGAGGGCGAGGACCCCTTCCGGCACCAGGCCCGCCTGCTGCGGCGCTACGGCGCAGCGGCGGTGGTGATGGCCTTCGATGAAAAGGGCCAGGCCGACACCTACGAGCGCAAGATCGAGATCTGCGAGCGGGCCTACCGCCTCTTGGTCGACGAGATCGGCTTCCCGCCCGAGGACATCATCTTCGACCCCAACATCTTCGCGATCGCCACCGGCATCGAGGAGCACAACAACTACGCGGTCGACTTCATCAACGCGGTGCGCTGGATCAAGCAGAACCTGCCCGGCGCCAAGGTGTCGGGCGGGGTCTCGAACGTGAGCTTCAGCTTCCGCGGCAACGACCCGGTGCGCGAAGCCATCCACACCGTGTTCCTGTACCACGCCATTCAGGCCGGCATGGACATGGGCATCGTCAACGCCGGCATGGTGGGCGTCTACGACGACCTCGAGCCCGAGCTGCGCGAGCGGGTGGAAGACGTGGTGCTGAACCGCCGGCCCGATGCCGGCGAGCGCCTGGTCGAGGTCGCCGAGACCGCCAAGAGCGGCGCCAAGGACGAGAGCAAGAAGCTCGAATGGCGCGGCACGCCGGAGCATCCGGTGGGCGTGAGCCAGCGCCTCTCGCATGCCATGGTGCACGGCATCACCGACTTCATCGTCGAGGACACCGAAGAGGCCTACCAGGCGATCCTGGCCAAGGGCGGCCGTCCGCTGCACGTGATCGAAGGCCCGCTGATGGACGGCATGAACATCGTCGGCGACCTGTTCGGCCAGGGCAAGATGTTCCTGCCGCAGGTGGTGAAGTCGGCCCGCGTGATGAAGTCCGCGGTGGCCCACCTGATCCCCTACATCGAGGAGGAAAAGCGCCAGGACGAGGCCGCCGGCCGTGACGTCCGGACCAAGGGCAAGATCGTCATCGCGACCGTCAAGGGCGACGTCCACGACATCGGCAAGAACATCGTCACGGTCGTGCTCCAGTGCAACAACTTCGAGGTCGTGAACATGGGCGTGATGGTGCCCTGCCATGAGATCCTCGCGCGCGCCAAGGTCGAGGGCGCCGACATCGTCGGCCTCTCGGGCCTGATCACGCCGAGCCTCGAGGAGATGCAGTACGTCGCCGGCGAGATGCAGAAGGACGAGCACTTCCGGATCAAGAAGATCCCCCTGCTGATCGGCGGCGCCACCACCAGCCGCGTGCACACCGCGGTCAAGATCGCGCCGCACTACGAAGGGCCGGTGGTCTACGTGCCCGACGCCTCGCGCAGCGTGAGCGTGGCGCAGTCTCTGCTGTCGGAGCAGGCCGCGAACTACATCAACGAGATCAACGCCGACTACGACAAGGTGCGCCACCAGCACGCCAACAAGAAGCAGACGCCGCTGTGGCCGCTGGCCAAGGCGCGCGCCAACAAGGCGCCGATCGCCTGGACGGGCTATGTGCCGCCGGTGCCGAAGTTCATCGGACGGCGCGTGTTCAAGAACTTCGACCTCACCGAGCTGGCGAAGTACATCGACTGGGGGCCGTTCTTCCAGACCTGGGACCTGGCCGGCCCGTTTCCGGCGATCCTCAAGGACGAGGTGGTCGGCACCGAGGCGGTGCGCGTCTATGCCGACGGCCAGCGCATGCTCAAGCGGCTGATCGAGGGCCGCTGGCTCACGGCCAGCGGCGTGATCGGCTTCTGGCCGGCCAACACCGAGAACGACGACGACATCGTGCTCTACACCGACGAGTCGCGCACCGAAGTCGCCATGACCTGGTACGGCATGCGCCAGCAGACCGAGAAGCAGGAGATCGAGGGCGTGATGCGGCCCAGCCGCTGCCTGGCCGACTTCGTCGCGCCGCGGGCGAGCGGCCTCGCGGACTACGTGGGCGTGTTCGCGGTCACCGCCGGCCTGGGCGTCGAGAAGAAGGAGAAGTACTTCATCGACGACCTCGACGACTACTCGGCCATCATGCTCAAGGCGTTGGCCGACCGCCTGGCCGAGGCCTTCGCCGAAGCGCTGCACCACCGCGTGCGCTCCGACCTGTGGGGCTATGCGGCCGACGAGGCCTTGAGCAACGAGGAGATGATCGGCGAGAAGTACCGCGGCATCCGGCCCGCGCCCGGCTATCCGGCCTGCCCGGACCACAGCGTGAAGCGGCCGATGTTCGACCTCCTGAACTGCGCGGACATCGGCATGACGCTGACCGACAGCCTCGCCATGATGCCGGCCGCCAGCGTGAGCGGCTTCTACCTGAGCCATCCCGACGCGACCTATTTCAACGTCGGCAAGATCGGGCACGACCAGCTGCAGGACCAGGCGGCGCGGCGCGACCAGAGCGAGGCGGACCTCGAGCGCCTGCTGGCGCCGAATCTATGACACGGGAAGTCGTTGCCAGCGCGAACGGCGAGCGGGAGTTCCTATTCAGAAGTTGATGTTTGCAGCCACGCATTACGCGGCGCTGGCGGTGTTCGTGGTCGGATGCTGGGGTTTCGGCCGGGCGCTGCTGATGCGCATCGGCGCGCCCATGCGCCGCGATGTGTGGCTCGAGACCGCGATGGCGGCCGCGGCCGGGCTCGGGATCTTTGTCTGCGTCTTCCAGGCGATCGCGATCGCCGGCCTGTTCACCCGGGGCGCGGTGATCGGCGTGGTCGCGGCCGGCGTGCTGGCGGCCGGCCTGCAGGCGCCGGCCTGGCGGCGCGAACTGCGCGCGCGCGAGCGCTCGGCGCCCTGGACCTTCGTCGAGAAGCTGGCGCTGGCGGTGCTCGCACTGACCGCACTGCCGGCGCTGGTCGAGCCGCTGGCGCCGCCGGCGGCCTTCGACGAGCTGATGTACCACCTGCCCTATGCGCGCGAGCTGGCGCAGAGCGGCCGGCTCGCCATCCACGAATGGCTGCGCTACCCCTGGTTCCCGTACAACTACAACCTGATCCATGCGGGCGGGTTGCTGGTCGGCGACGACGTGCTGCCGCACCTGCTGAGCGGCCTCGCGGGCTGGCTTTCGGTGGGAATCGTCTACCGCCTGGGCGTGCAGCATGCGAGCCGGGTGACCGGCCTCATCGCCGCCGCGATCTGGCTCGGCATCGGCGACTATGAAAGCGCGCTGATCGACATCAGCGTGGCGCTCTTCGTGCTCGCGGCCTGCACCGCCCTGTGGTGGTGGCGCGAGTCCGACGACCCGGTGCGGGGGCCGCGCTGGCTGGCGCTGGCAGCATTTTTTCTCGGCATCGCCGCGGGTTCCAAGTACCAGGCCCTGACCGTGCTGCCACTGGTGGCGCTGTTCGTGGTGCGGCGCGAACGCAGGCTCAGGGTCTGGGCCGTGGCGCTCCTGTGTTTCCTGGTTCCCTGCATCTACTGGTATGCGCGCAACGCCGTCCTGACCGGCGACCCCTTCAACCCGATCGGCTCGCGCTTGTTCGGCTTCACCAACTGGAACCTGGCCGACTACAAGAACCAGTTCGACGACGTGAAGGCCCACGCCGCGTGGCCCAACGGCTTCCTCTGGGGCGTGCTGTTCGCCCCGCTCGCCCTGCTCTGGAAGCGTTCGCCCGCCGTGCGTGCGGCCGCGGTCTTCAGCATCTATTCGCTGGGCGTCTGGGCCCTGACCTCGCGCTATCCGCGCTATCTGGCGGCCTCGGTGCCGCTGATCGCGCTGGTCTCGGTGGTGGGCTGGCAGGCGCTGCTGGGCGGTCTGGCCGGCTGGCTGCGCCGCGCGCTGCCGCGCTGGAACGCCCAGGGCACGCTCGACCGCGCCGGCCGCTGTCTTGGCGTGCTGCTGGTGGTGATCGGAGTCGGGGGCTCGTTCTACATGACGCGGCGCAGCGTGGCGGCGATCGCGACCACGCCGGCCGAGCGGACGGCCTTCCTCGAGGCGAAGGTGCCCGGCTACGCCGTCATGAACTACCTGCGCGAGCACGCCAGCGGACGCGTCTACCAGATCGCACTCAGCGAAGCGACTTACTATGGGCCGGCGCCGGTGTGGGGCGACGCGATCGGACCCTGGCGCTATTCCGACTTCATCGTCCTGCCACCGGTCGAGTTCGCCCGCAAACTGGCCGGGCTGGGCTTCGAGGCGATCGCGGTGGGCGCCGGAAGCGCCCCGCTGCTCGAAGCCCAGCCCGGCTTCCTTGACCATTTCGCCTTGATGTACGAAAAAGCCGGTGCCAAGGCCTACCGCATCCTGCCCATCCAGAAATGACCGATCGTCCCGACCTGAGCGGCCTGCGCATCGCAGCCGTGATCCCGTGCTTCAACGAGGCGCTCGCCATTGCGCAGGTGGTGGACGAGTTCCGCGCCGCGCTGCCTGAGGCCGAGATCCATGTCTTCGACAACAACTCGACCGACGACACCGCGGCCGTGGCCCGGGCCTGCGGCGCGACCGTGACGCACGTCGCGCTGCGCGGCAAGGGCAACGTGGCGCGCCGCATGTTCGCGGACGTCGAGGCCGACGTCTACGTGATGGTCGACGGCGACGCCACCTACGATGTCGGCGAAGTGCGCCGCCTGATCGAGATGATGGTGGAGGGCAATCTCGACATGGTGGTCGGCTCGCGGGTCGACGACCGCGCCGACCAGCAGACCTACCGGCGCGGCCATCGCTTCGGCAACGCGCTCCTGACCGGCGCGGTGGCCAGCCTCTTCGGCGGCCGCCTGACCGACATGCTCTCGGGCTACCGCGTCTTTTCCAGGCGCTATGCCAAGTCATTCCCGGCGGTATCGGAAGGCTTCGAGATCGAGACCGAACTGACGGTGCACGCGCTCGAACTGCGCATGCCCTTCGCCGAGGTGCCGGTGCCGTACCGCTCGCGGCCCGAGGGCTCGGAAAGCAAGCTGTCGACCTACCGCGACGGCTGGCGCATCCTGAAGACCATCTGCAAGCTGTTCGTGAGCGAACGGCCGCTGCAGTTCTTCGCCGGCATCGCGGCCTTGCTGGCGCTGGCGTCGGTGATCATCGCCGAGCCGCTGGTCGCCACCTACCTGCAGACCGGCCTGGTTCCGCGAGTGCCGACCGCCGTGCTGGTGACCGGCATGATGCTGGTCGCGATGCTGTCCTTCGTCTGCGGCGTGGTGCTGCACACCGTGACCATCGGGCGCCAGGAGGCCAAGCGGCTGTGCTACCTGGCGATTCCCGGCGTGCGGCAGCGCGGTCGGTCGTGAAGATCGGTCGCGAATTCCTGTCGTTCGCGGTCGTCGGCGCGCTCGGCTTCGGCGTCGACCTGGGCGTGCTCTACCTGGTGGCGCCGACGCTCGGCTGGTATGGCGGGCGCGTGGTCTCGTTCATTGCCGCGGCCACCGCCACCTGGGCGCTGAACCGGCGCTACACCTTCGCCGATCGGCGGTCGGGCGCATCGATCGCGCGTGAATACCTTCGCTACCTGCTCACCATGCTGGCCGGCGCGCTGGTCAACTATGTGGCGTATGTGCTGACGCTGCACTGGCTCGGCGGCCCGCTGGCGCCTGCGCTCGGTGTCGCGCTCGGCAGCGGCGCCGGGCTGGTGGTCAATTTCCTGACCGCGCGGCACCTGGTGTTCAGGTAGCCCGCGCAGCCGAACAACAAACACAGCGCCGGTTTTCCCGCGGCCGGCGCAGCCAGGCCCATTGATGAAACACCGCGGATCTGGCTTTGCCAGGCCGCTGGTGTTGCCCTCGGCAGGGGGTGGGCGACTACACGAAGTGAGTCAACCTGGGGGCGAGCTAAATGATCACCGGGATCTCGGTCGCCGGCGGCGTGTTGCGGCTGCGTCCGCAGCGCACGATGCCGTCGATCATCACCATCCCGACGCCCGGGATGTCGCCGAGCTGCACGCTTTCGAGCAGGCCGATCGCGGGCGAATGCTGCGCCCGGTCCATGAAGACGAAGTCGGCGTCGCGGCCGACCTCGATCAGCCCGCAGTTGAGCTTGCGGATGCGTGCCGTGTTGCCGGTGGCGAAGCAGAACACCAGCTCGGCCGGGATGTTGGCGATCGAGGACAGCATCGCCACCATGCGCAGGATGCCCAGCGGCTGCACGCCCGAGCCCGCGGGCCCGTCGGTGCCGAGGATCACGCGGTGCGGGCACTTGAGCTCGAGCGCGGCCTTGGCCGCCGCGATGGCGACGCGCTCGTTGCCGTTGTGCACGATCTCGATCGCGCGCGACGATTTCTCGCACAGCTCGCACACGTGCGCCTCGGGCAGCGAGGTGTGGCCACCGTTGATGTGGCCGATGATGTCGGCATCGGCTTCGAGCACCACGTCCTTGTCGATCAGGCCCGAGCCCGGGATCGACGGGCCGCCCGTGTGGATGGTGCTCTGGATGCCGTACTTGCGGGCCCAGGCGACCATCTCCTTGGCCTCGTAGCCGGCCTTGACCGAACCCAGGCCGACCTCGCCGAGCAGGCCGACGCCGGCCTCGGCCAGTTCCTTGAAGTCGCTCTCGACCATGCCCTTCTCGATCACCGGCGCGCCGGCCAGCACCTTGACGCCGCCGGGGCGGAAATTGTCGAAGGCGCGCTGCGCCGTGATCGCCAGCGCCTTCAGGCCGACGATGTCCTTGGGCCGGCCGGGCAGGTGCACCTCGCCGGCGGAAATCATGGTGGTCACGCCGCCGTGCATG
Organism: Variovorax sp. P1_G12; assembly: GCF_056405555.1. NCBI lineage: Bacteria > Pseudomonadati > Pseudomonadota > Betaproteobacteria > Burkholderiales > Comamonadaceae > Variovorax > Variovorax sp. P1_G12. The sequence continues at coordinate 100,439 of NZ_JBFUBW010000020.1, forward strand.
GTCGAGTCGATCCAGCCGATCTGGCCCTGGCGCGGCGTCCAGTCGCCGAAGACCGGGTGCACGTGGCTGTCGATCAGGCCCGGCGCGACGCAGGTCTTTTTCACGTCGATGACGGTGGTCGCGCCTTCGAGATCGCAGTCTTTCTCCTTGCCGACGGCGACGATCAGGCCGTCGTTGACGACGATGGTGTCGGCGTCGAGGATGGGCTTGTCGATATCGCCCGAGAGCAGCAGGCCTATGTTCCGGATGACGACCTTGCCCGACTTGGCGCCGGTTGCGATTTCTGCCATTTCAGGCCTCCCGCCGGGCCGCCCCAAGGGAGGCCTGCGCCCCCTTGGGGGGCAGCGAATACACGAAGTGATGAGCGTGGGGGCAGTTCATTTCAGGCCTCCCGCCGGGCCGCCCCAAGGGAGGCCTGCGCCCCCTTGGGGGCCTGCGAACGCATGTGAGCTTTGGGGGTCATATTTCTCTCGTGGGAGTGAGTGGACTCTTGTTCGTCGGGAGCTCCGGCGTCGACCGTGCGCAGCACGGTCTCGATCACGAAGTTTTCCCAGTGTGCGACGGCTTCCGGCGTTTCGAGGGGCTCGCCCAGGAAGGCCGTCAGCGTGTGCCGGTTCGACGTGTAGAAATAGCCGGTCGACGCGATCAGCAGGTACAGATCGCGCGCCGCCACGTCATCGCGGAACAGGCCTTGCTCGACGCCGCTGGCGAGGATCTCGTGGATGACCGTGATCGCCCGCGACGAATATTCGCGGGCCCGCAGCGACTTCGCGATATGCCGGCCCTTGTGCAGGTTCTCGGTGTTCAGCAGCGTGACGAACTCGGGATTCTTGCGGTAGTAGCCGAGCACGAAGCGGATCACCGCGGTGAGCGACTCCACCGGCCGGGACGCATCGAGGTCGATCGCGGCCTCGGCATCGTCCATCCGCCGGTAGATGCCCTCGAGCACCGCGATGAACAGGCCTTCCTTGCTGCCGAAGTAGTAGTAGATCATGCGGTCGTACGACTTCGCCGCCTTCGAGATCTTCTCGACGCTGCCGCCGTCGAAGCCGTACTTCGCGAACACCTTGGTCGCGGCGCGCAGGATGCTTTCTCGCGTGGCCTGCGCAGAGGCCTCGCGCACGCCGGTGCGGCGCGTCGCGGGCTTGGGTGCGCTCTTGCGCGCGGCTGCCTTGGGCTCGGCCATCGCGGGCTTCTTGGCTACTTCTCGGCGAAGGCGCGTTCGACCACGAAATCGCCCGGCGTCGACGTGTTGCCTTCCTTGAAGCCGCGCGCCTCGAGGATGTGCTTGAGGTCGACCAGCAGGCCCGGGCTGCCGCACAGCATCACGCGGTCTTCGGCGGCATTGAGCGGCGGCAGGCCGAGGTCGTCGGTGAGCTTGTTGCTCTCGATCAGCTCGGTGATGCGCCCCATGTTGCGGAACTCCTCGCGCGTCACGGTCGGGTAGTAGAGCAGCTGCTTCTCGATCAGTTCRCCCAGGAYYTCGTGCTKSGGCAGGTGGTCGGTCACGAGGTCGTGATAGGCCAGCTCGTCGATCTGGCGCACGCCGTGCACCAGGATGACCTGCTCGAACTTCTCGTAGGTGTCGGGGTCGCGGATGATGCTCATGAACGGCGCCAGGCCGGTGCCGGTGCCGAACAGGTAGAGCCGCTTGCCCGGCAGCGTGTAGTCGRTCAGCAGCGTGCCGGTCGGCTTGCGGCCGACGATGACGGTGTCGCCGACCTGGATGTGCTGCAGCTTCGAGGTCAGCGGGCCTTCCTCGACCTTGATGCTCAGGAACTCCAGGTGTTCCTCGTAGTTCGGGCTCACGATGCTGTAGGCCCGCAGCAGGGGCTTGTTGTTGACCTTCAGGCCGATCATCGTGAAGTGGCCGTTCGAGAAACGCAGGGCCGGATCGCGGGTGGTCGTGAAGGTAAACAGGCGGTCGGTCCAGTGGTGGACGCTCAGCACACGTTCTTCGCTGAATGCACTCATAGGGGGCAGGAATGGTTATGAACGAAAAAGGGATGCACCAATTGTCGGCGATGCCAGCGAAAACACCATTGCCAGTATCGAGTCCGTTTGCTACATTGATCTCAAATGTAGTGTTCACCACATGAAGGTGTAGGGAATGCTACACAAACGTCAGTTCCAGCACAAGTGCAGTTGCAAGCGGGCCGCCGGCACAGATGTTGCACTCCCGCCGGCCTGAACCCACGAGATATCCGCGATGACCGAACACACCAAGACAGACGGACTGCCCGGCATGGACATGCCGGTAATGCCAGAGGCCACGGGCCGGGCGCCCCTGCGCAACGAGCGCATGAATGCGGCCAAGGTCGAGTGCAATGCCTGCCCGGTGCTGTGCCAGATTTCAGAGGGGCGCACCGGTGCCTGCGACCGCTATGCCAACCGCGACGGCGTGCTGGTGCGGGTCGATCCGGTGCTGCTGCTGCGGCGCGAGCTCACGAGCGAGACTCCGGCGCTGGTGCCCTTCGCCCGCGCGGGCGGCGAGACCGGCGAGGCCGAGCGCATCGAGGCGCCGGTGGCGGACGCCGACTGGAACGGCGATCTCCTTCATGCTGACGAGGTCTTCGTGACCGGCGTGGGTTCTTCCACCACCTACCCGGACTACAAGCCCGCGCCCTTCATCGTCGCCTCCAAGGCGCAGGGCGTGGACATGGTGACCGTGGTGACCGAAGGCATCTTCAGCTACTGCAGCTTCAAGGTGAAGATCGACACCGACCGCTTCCTGGGCGCCGAGCAGGCCAACGTGCGCTATCGCGGCGAGGTGGTCGGCCACGTCACCACCGCCGAGTACGGCTCGCAGATGCTGTCGCTGGGCGGCGTGCACCACCTCACGGGCGGCAGCAAGAAGGAAGGCCGCATGACCTGCGAGCTGATGCAGCTGCTGGGCAACAAGAAGGCGGTCGAGTGCGTGATCGACGGCGGCGCCAGCATGGTGATCCAGGCCGGCCGCGCACCGATCGTCAACGGCGTCGAAGAAAAACGCATGCGCGTGGGCTGCGGCTCGGCGGCGGTCGGCATCTTCGCGCGGCAGCTGTTCGGCCATGCCGACGAAGTGGTGGTGGTCGACGACCACATCACCGGCGTCCTGACCGAGCACCAGGCCGGGCGCTGCCTGGACATGGCGCCTTCGGGCATCCAGATGCGCGGGCGCAAGTCGACGCCGGGGCGCTATTTCCAGGTCGCGAACCCGGGCAACGGCTGGGGCGGCACCGACATCGACGACCCGCTGTCGATCATCGAGGGCTGGGAAGAGGGCGTGGCGCGGCCGGGCCTGCGCCTGCTCATGACCTCGACCACCGGCGAGCATGCGCAGTGGTACGTGCTCGACGCGCAGCTGCAGCCGGTCGAGGCGCCGATGCCGGCGGAGGTTCGCCGCATCGTCGATCGCATCGGCGAGAACTGCGAGCCGTCGCTGTGCACCGTGCTGTTCCTCGGCGGCGCCGGCGGCAGCCTGCGCGCAGGTGTCACCGAAAACCCGGTGCTGCTCACGCGCGCCATCAAGCGCGCGCTGGTCAACGTGACCTGCGGCGGCGCACCGGCCTATGTGTGGCCCGGCGGCGGCATCACCGTGATGGCCGACGTGCTGCGCATGCCCGACAACAGCTTCGGCACGGTGCCGACACCGGCCATCGTGGCGCCGATCGAGTTCAGCATGCGGCGCGACGACTACGCGGCGCTGGGCGGCCACATGGAGCATGTGTTCTCGCTCGAGCAGGCGCTGGCGCGCGGCGCCTGGCAGGACGACGGAGCGCCGCTGGCGCGCCAGTGGCTGCGCATGGACCCGGCCAACCCGTGGCCGCTCGGCCAGCCTCCCATGCTGGGCTGATCATGAGCGCCCAACGCAGCGCACTCGACGGTGCGCGCTGGCACTTCAACCACGGCCCGATCGACATCGTCGCCGAGGCCCATGGCGACGCCGTCGAGGTCGCGGTGGCGCATGAGCTCGCCTGGCGGCGCTTCGCCCAGGTGCTGGACGAACTGGTCGCCGAACTGCCATTGCTGCGCCAGCCGGTCGGTGCGGCGTGCGCGCTGCAGGGCCCCATTGCGCGGCGCATGTGGAATGCCTGCGCGCCGTTCAGCGCCGGCTTCATCACGCCGATGGCCGCGGTCGCCGGTGCGGTCGCGCAGGAGCTCATCGCCTGCTACCAGCGCTGCGGCATCGAACGCGCCTGGATCAACAACGGCGGCGACATCGCCTTGCATCTCGCGCCGGGGCATTCCGCGCGCATCGGGCTCTTCGCCGACCTCGCGCGCTTCGACCTGCGGGACGCCGGGCCGATCACCACCGATGGCCAGTTCGAGCTTCGCGCCGAGCAGCCGGTGCGCGGCGTCGCCACCAGCGGCTGGCGCGGGCGCAGCTTCTCGCTCGGCATCGCCGACAGCGTGACCGTGCTCGCGGCCACCGCGGCCGAGGCCGATGCCGCGGCCACGGTGATCGCCAACGCGGTGAATGTCGACGATCCCGGCATCCGCCGCCTGCCCGCCAATGCCTGCAAGGACGACAGCGACCTCGGTGACATCCCCGTGACGACCCACGTCGCGGTGCTGGCGCCGGCGCAGGTGCAGCGTGCACTGGATGCGGGTGCCGACCGTGCGGCGGCGCTGCAGCGCGCCGGGCTGGTGTGGTCGGTGGTGCTGGTTTGCCAGGGGCAATGGCGAGTGCTTCAACCCTTAAGCTCGACGGCTTCGCCCGGGTTGCCGCGGACGGGCCGCGAACCGATGGCCGATGCAGTTGGTTCAGTATTTGCTTAACGAAAAGCAGGACTCTTTTTCATGATCGATATACGTCGCGTCTTCACCCATGTGGAGCACATCCACCACGAGTTCGGACCGCGCGCTGCAACGCCGCTGGTGCGTGGCGCCATCGGCGCGGTGCTGACCAATCCCTTCGCGGGCCGCTACGAGCCCGACATCCTGCCGATGATGGCCTTGCTCGATCCGGTCGGCGTCGACATGGCGCACCGCTTGCGCGCCGCGATGGACGTGCCGGTCGAGCAGATCGCCACCTACGGCAAGGGCGCCATCGTCGGTGCCGCCGGCGAGCTCGAGCACGGTGCGCTGTGGCATGTGCCCGGCGGCTACGCGATGCGCGAACTGCTCGGCTGGAAGGGCGACCGCGACGCCTATCGGCAAGGCAAGGCCGAAGAGAAGACCGGCCAGCCCGGCAACGCGCTGTCGATCGTGCCCTCGACCAAGAAGGTCGGCCCGCCGGGCGCTGCGCTCGACGTGCCGCTGACCAACATCAATGCCAGCTATGTGCGCGGCCAGTTCGACGCCATCGAAGTCCGCGTGCCCGGTGCGCCGGCGGCTGACGAGATCGTCTTCATCCTCGCGATGAGCACCGGCTACCGCGTGCACGATCGCGTCGGCGGCCTGCGTGCCGAAAACATTTCTAAGTGGGACGGACTCCGATGAAAACCAGCATCCATCAACCAAGTCGCAACGGATTTATGCCAGGAACACCGCGGAACAGGCTTTGCCTGGCCGCTGGTGTTGCCCCCGGAAGGGGGTGGGCGACCGGACACGCAGTGCCGGGCAACCTGGGGGTGAGCCAATGACCGCCAACATTCGCAAGCTCGTCGTCCAGGTCGACGAAACCCGCAAGGAAATGGGCCAGGCCATCGAGCCGCCCACGCGCCGCGCGGTCGCCATCGCCGTGATCGAGAACCCCTACGCCGGCCGCTACAGCGAATCGCTCGACGAGCTGATCGCGATCGGCGAAGAACTCGGCGCGTTGCTGGGCCAGAAGGCCGTGGCGGCCCTGGGCATCCAGCCCGGCGAGGCGCAGAGCTACGGCAAGGCGGCCATCGTCGGCGAGGCCGGCGAGCTCGAGCATGCAGCGGCCATCCTGCATCCCAAGCTCGGCGCGCCGCTGCGCATGGCGGTCGAGAAGGGCGCCGCGCTGGTGCCGTCGAGCAAGAAGCGCGGCACGCTGGGCACCGCCATCGACGTGCCGCTGGGCCACAAGGACGCGGCCTTCGTGCGCAGCCACTTCGACGCCATCGAGGCCCGCGTGTCCGATGCGCCGCGCGCCAACGAGATCGTGGTCGCGGTCGCGGTCACCGACAGCGGCCGCCCGCTGGCGCGCATCGGCGGCCTGCAAGCCTCCGAGATCAAGGGTGAGGACGGGCTCCGTTGAGCCCGTTCGCCGCAAAGCTTTTCTTTCTGTTCGATCCCAAGGAGTTCCCGATGAATCCATTGCGCCTTGCCTTCACCGCGGCCGCCGTTGCCACGCTCGCCACTGCACTCGTTCCCGCGCATGCGCAGGGCGTGATCAAGATCGGCGAGATCAACAGCTACAAGGCGCAGCCCGCCTTCCTCGAGCCCTACAAGAAAGGCATGGAGCTGGCGGTCGACGAGATCAACGCCGCCGGCGGCGTCAACGGCAAGAAGATCGAGCTGATCAGCCGCGATGACAACGCCAACCCGGGCGACGCGGTGCGCGTGGCCGAGGAGCTGGTCTCGCGCGAGAAGGTCGACATCCTGGCCGGCACCTTCCTGTCGAACACCGGCATGGCGGTGGCCGACTTCGCCAAGCAGAAGAAGTTCTTCTTCCTGGCCGGCGAGCCGCTGACCGACAAGCTCACCTGGCAGGGCGGCAACGCCTACACCGTGCGCCTGCGCCCCGGCACCTACATGCAGGCCGCGATGCTGGTGCCCGAGGCGGCCAAGCTCAAGAAGAAGCGCTGGGCGGTGGTCTACCCCAACTACGAGTACGGCCAGTCGGCGGTCGCGGCCTTCAAGCAGCTGCTGAAGGCGGCCCAGCCCGACGTCGAATTCGTCGCCGAACAGGCCACGCCGCTGGGCAAGGTCGACGCCGGCAGTGTGGTGCAGGCGCTGGCCGATGCCAAGCCCGACGCGATCTTCAACGTGCTGTTCGGCGCCGACCTGTCGAAGTTCGTGCGTGAAGGCAACACCCGCGGCCTGTTCAAGGACCGCGAGGTGGTGAGCGTGCTGACCGGCGAGCCCGAGTACATGGATCCGCTCAAGGACGAAGCGCCCAACGGCTGGATCGTGACCGGCTACCCGTGGTACGGCATCACGACGCCGGCGCACAAGGCCTTCGAGCAGGCCTACCAGGCCAAGTTCAAGGACTATCCGCGGCTCGGCTCGGTGGTCGGCTACAGCATGATCAAGTCCGCCGCCGCCGGCATCGCCAAGGCCAAGAGCACCGACACCGAGAAGGTGGTCGCGGCCTTCAAGGGCCTGCAGGTGGACACGCCCTTCGGCAAGATCACTTACCGCGCCGAGGACAACCAGTCGACCATGGGCGCCTTCGTCGGCCGCACCAAGAACGACGGCGGCAAGGGTGTGATGGTGGACTACGTCTACCTCGACGGCGCAGACGCGAAGTACCAGCCTTCCGCCGCCGAGATCAAGAAATCCCGCGCAGCGGATTGAGATGGAAACACCCCCGAAGCGCCTGCGGCGCCGCCCCCTCAAGGGGGCGATACCAGCGGCCCGGCAAAGCCGGTTCCGCGGTATCCCTGGCCTCTGGCTGCGCCGGTATCGCGCGGCGGGGGGCATGCGGTCGCATGGCAGCTCCGTGGATCTGGCTTGAGCGTCTAGGAATATCGAATGAGCTTCTCCGGTTTTATCGTCCAGCTCCTGAACGGGCTGGCGAGCGCATCCTCGCTGTTCCTCGTGGCAGCCGGGTTGTCGCTGATCTTCGGCGTCACGCGCATCGTGAACTTCGCCCATGGCTCGTTCTTCATGGTCGGCATCTACGTCGCCTACACGCTGGTCGACCGGCTCGGCACCGGCTTCGGCTTCTGGCCGGCGCTGGTGATGGCGGCGCTCGCGGTCGGCGTGCTGGGCGCGCTGATCGAGATGGTGCTGCTGCGGCGCATCTACAAGGCGCCCGAACTCTTCCAGTTGCTGGCCACCTTCGCGCTGGTGCTGGTCATCAAGGACGCGGTGCTGTGGCTCTGGGGCCCCGATGAACTGCTGGGCCCGCGGGCGCCGGGCCTCTCGGGTTCGGTCATGATCCTCGGGCGCCAGTTTCCTTCCTACGACCTGTTCCTGATCGTGGTCGGGCCGGTGGTGCTCGGGCTGGTCTGGCTGCTGCTCACGCGCACCCGCTTCGGCACCCTGGTGCGCGCCGCCACGCAGGACCGCGAGATGGTCAGCGCGCTCGGCGTCAACCAGGCCTGGCTGTTCACCGCGGTGTTCGCGCTCGGCGCGCTGCTCGCGGGCCTGGGCGGCGCGCTGCAACTGCCGCGCGAGCCGGCCACGCTCGAGATGGACCTCAACACCATCGGCGCTGCCTTCGTGGTGGTGGTGGTCGGGGGCATGGGATCGATCCCGGGCGCCTATGCCGCGGCGCTGCTGATCGCCGAGATCAAGGCGATCTGCATCTGGCTCGGCGTGGTCGAGGTGTTCGGCCTCAGCGTCTCGTTTTCCAAGCTCACGCTGGTGGTCGACTTCCTCGTCATGGCCATCGTGCTGGTCTGGCGGCCGTGGGGCCTGTTCGGCAAGCCGCAGGCACCGAGCCGCTACGTGGGCATGCAGGAGGAGCCGCTGCGGCGTCCGGGCCGCACCTACGTGATCACCGCGGCGCTGTTCGGCCTGGTGCTGGCGGCGATGCCGTTCATCACGGCGGGCTCGCCCTACACCACCGTGCTGATGATCGACCTGCTGATCGCCGCCCTGTTTGCGGCCAGCCTGCACTTCATCATGGGGCCGGCCGGCATGCACTCCTTCGGCCACGCCGCGTACTTCGGGCTCGGCGCCTACGGGGCCGCGCTGCTGGTGCGCTCCAGCGGCATGCCGATGGAGCTCGCCCTGATCGTCGCGCCATTGGTGGCGGCGGTGGGCGCCTTCGTCTACGGCTGGTTCGCGGTCCGGCTCTCGGGCGTCTACCTCGCGATGCTCACGCTGGCCTTCGCGCAGATCACCTGGGCCATCACCTACCAGTGGGACAGCTTCACGGGCGGCAGCAACGGGCTCACCGGGGTCTGGCCGTCCGAATGGCTGGCCGACAAGCGCGCCTATTACTGGGTCACGCTGGCGCTGGTGGGGCTGGGCGTGCTTTGGCTGCGGCGCGTGCTGTTCTCGCCCTTCGGCTATGCGCTGCGCGCGGGCCGCGATTCGCAGCTGCGCGCCGATGCGATCGGCATCGACGTCAAGCGCATGCAATGGGTGGCCTTCGTGATCGCGGGCACCGCGGCCGGGTTGGCCGGGGCCCTGTACGCATTCTCGAAGGGCAGCATCTCGCCCGAATCGCTGAGCGTCGGCAAGTCGGTCGACGGCCTGGTGATGGTGCTGCTCGGCGGCATCCAGACCCTCGCGGGGCCGGTCGTCGGTGCGGTCACCTTCACCTGGCTGCACGACACGGTGGCGCGCAACACCGACTACTGGCGCGCCATGCTCGGCGGCATCATCTTGCTGCTGGTGCTGCTGTTCCCGCAAGGCATCGCGGGCTTCGCCAAGCAACTCTTCGACCGGCGCCGCCACGCGGCCGAAGCGGTCGATCTCAAGGAGGCCAAGGCATGAGCCTTCTGAAAGTGAACGAATTGGGCAAGTCCTTCGGCGGCGTCAAGGCGGTCGACGGCATCAGCTTCGAACTGGCGGCCGGCGAACTGCTGGCGCTGATCGGCCCGAACGGCGCCGGCAAGTCCACCACCTTCAACATGGTGAACGGGCAGCTCACGGCCGACCGCGGCTCGATCCTGCTCGACGGCCAGGAGCTGGTCGGGCGCAAGCCGCGCGAGATCTGGCGCCTGGGCGTGGGCCGTACCTTCCAGATCGCCGAGACCTTCGCCTCGCTGACGGTGGCTGAAAACGTGCAGATGGCCTTGCTGTCGCACGACCACAAGCTGTTCTCGACCTGGCGCCGCGCGTCCGACCACAAGCGCGACGAGGCCCTGGCGCTGCTCGAACAGGTCGGCATGAAGGCCCAGGCTGACCGGCCCTGCAGCGTGCTGGCCTACGGCGACGTCAAGCGGGTCGAGCTCGCGATCGCGATGGCCAACAGCCCGAAGCTGTTGCTGATGGACGAGCCCACCGCCGGCATGGCGCCCAAGGAACGCAATTCGCTGATGGCCCTGACCAAGCAACTCGTGATCGACCGCGGCATGGCGGTGCTCTTCACCGAACACAGCATGGACGTGGTGTTCGCCTATGCCGACCGCATGATCGTGCTGGCCCGCGGGCGCCTCATTGCGCAGGGCAAGCCGCTCGAGATCCGCGACCATCCGAAGGTGCAGGAGGTGTACTTCGGCAGCGGCAAGACGTTCGAGAAGATTGCAGAGAAGGCGGCTGCGGTGAACGCGGCGGTGGGAGAGCACGCATGAGTTCGCATGAAGTACTGCTTGAAGCCAAGGCCCTGTGCGCCTGGTACGGCGCCGCGCAGATCCTCTACGACGTCGACCTCGAAGTGCGGCGCGGCGAGGTGGTCGCGCTGATGGGCCGCAACGGCGCCGGCAAGTCGACCACGCTGAAGGCGCTGATCGGCATGCTGGCCAAGCGCCGCGGCGCGGTGCGCTTCCTCGGCCATGACATCTCGAAGAGCGAGCCGCACCTGGCGGCGCGCCTGGGCCTGGGCTTCGTGCCGGAGGATCGGCGCGTGTTCACCGACCTCAGCGTGATGGAGAACCTCGAAGTCGGCAAGCAGCCGGCACGCCGCTGGAACGACGGCACCGACGCCCCGCTGTGGACGCCGGAGCGCCTGTTCAAGCTGTTCCCGAATCTCGGCGAAATGCCGAACCGCCCGGGCGGCCGCATGAGCGGCGGCGAGCAGCAGATGCTGACCGTGGCGCGCACGCTGATGGGCAACCCCTACCTGGTGCTGCTCGACGAACCGTCCGAGGGCGTGGCGCCGGTGATCGTCGAACAGATGGCCAACATGATCCTGGAGCTCAAGGCACAGGGCGTGAGCATCCTGCTGTCGGAGCAGAACATGCACTTCGCCGAGCTGGTGTCCGACCGGGCCTACGTGCTCGAGAAGGGCCAGATCCGCTACCAGGCGTCGATGGCCGAACTGGCCGCCAACGACGAGGTGCGCCGCGCGTACCTGAGCGTCTAAATCATTTCTACAACCCGAGGAGCGACGACCATGCACACCACACGCAGAACCCTCTTGAAGTCGACCGCGGCTTTCGGCCTCGTCGCCGGCCTCGGCGTTTCGTCGCCGCTCTTCGCGGCCGCGAAGATCAAGCCCGCGGCCAATTCGGCGCTGATCGTGGTCGACGTGCAGAACTGCTTCATCGACGGCGGCACGCTGCCGGTCAAGGGCGGCGCCGAGGTGGTGCCGATCATCAACAAGCTGGCCGACGCCTTCGGGAACATCGTGGTCACGCAGGACTGGCACACGCCCGGCCACGCCTCGTTCGCCAGCACCCATGCGGGCAAGAAGCCCTTCGAGACCACCAAGCTCAGCTACGGCAACCAGGTGCTGTGGCCCGACCACTGCGTGCAGGGCACCGAGGACGCCGCGCTCAACAAGGACCTCAAGCTGCCGACCGCGCAGATCATCATCCGCAAGGGCTTCCACCAGGAAATGGACAGCTACTCCGCGTTCGAGGAGGCCGACCACAAGACCGCCACCGGCCTGGGCGGCTACCTGAAGGCGCGTGGCATCAAGACCGTGTTCGTGACCGGCCTGGCGACCGACTTCTGCGTCGCCTGGACCGCCCTGGATGCGCGCAAGGCCGGCTTCGAGGTCTACGTCATCGAGGACGCGACGCGCGCCATCGATCTCAACGGCTCGCTCGCGGCGGCCTGGAAGCAGATGGCGGCCAAGGGCGTGAAGCGCATCCAGTCTTCGGACATCGTCTGAAGCCTGCCGATCGAATGCCCGGGTTCGCACTGAAGGTCAACGGACGCCACGTCGAGCTCGCGGCGTCGCACGAGGCCTCGCTGCTGCATGTGCTGCGCAACGACCTCGGTCTCAACGGGCCGAAGTTCGGCTGCGGGCTCGGGCAGTGCGGCGCCTGCACCGTGTGGGTCGACGGCACGGCGGCGCGGGCCTGCGTGATTCCGGCCCATGGCGTCGCAGGCCGCGAGATCACCACGTTGGAAGGCCTCGGCACGCGTGAACACTGGCACCCCGTGCAGCAGGGCTTCGAGGACGCGCAGGCGGCGCAGTGCGGCTATTGCCTCAACGGCATGGTGATGCAGGCCGCGGCCTTGCTGGCGCGCGAGCCGAACCCGAGCGAGGCGCGCATCCGCAGCGAACTCTCCGGCAACCTGTGCCGTTGCGGCACGCACGTGGAGATCCTGGCCGCGGTGCAGCGCGCCGCGGCGCTGATCGCGAAGGGCACGGACACGTGACCCGGCGCGCCGACCTGCCCCGCACGCGCAGCGAATTCCTCCAGGCCGACGGCGTGCTCGTCGTCGTGCGCGAGACGCCGCCGGCCCCGCCGCCGGCCCCGGGCCAGCCGGCGCTGGTGTCGGGCCATCCGGCCGACGGACCGGAGGTGCTGCTCGCGCTCTGGGACGACGGCAGCGTCACCGCGCTCAACGGCCACGTCGACCTCGGCACCGGCATCCAGACCGCGCTGTCGCAGATCGTGGCGGAAGAACTCGACCTCTCGATGGCGCAGGTCTGCATGGTGCTGGGCGACACCGCGCGGACGCCGAACCAGGGCGCGACGATCGCCAGCGCCTCGATCCAGATCCATGCCGCGCCGCTGCGGCTGGCGGCCGCGCAGGCGCGGAGCTGGCTGGTGGCGCAGGCTGCCGAGCACTTCGGCGTCCAGCCGGCGCTGCTGGCGCTGCGCGGGGGGCGCGTCCATGCGGGCGACGACCCGGCCTTCAGCATCGGCATCGGCGAGCTGGTCGCGGGCGGGCGCACGGTGCTGCAGCTCGACCCGGCGGCGCGGCTGAAGGACCCGGCGGACTACCGCATCGTCGGCACCTCGCAGCCGCGCGTCGACATCCCGGCCAAGCTGGCGGGCGAGCTGGTGTTCGTGCACGACATGCGGGTGCCGGGCATGCTGCACGGCCGCGTGGTGCGCCCGCCCTATGCGGGCGCGGCCCACGGCGACTTCATCGGCAACACGCTCGAGTCGGTCGACGAGTCGTCGATCGCGCACATCCCCGGCATCCGCGCGGTGGTCGTGATCCGCGACTTCGTCGGCATCGTCGCCGAGCGCGAAGAGCATGCCGAGCAGGCGCTGCGCGAACTGCGCGTGCGCTGGAAGCCCTGGCCCGGGCTGCCCTCGCTCGACGACCTCGAAGGCGCGATCCGCGCCAATCCTTCGACCCAGCGCCTGCTGGTCGACGAAGGCGACATCGACACCGCGCTCGCGAACGCCGCGCAGTCGATGCCGCGCACCTACGTCTGGCCCTACCAGATGCATGCCTCGATCGGCCCGTCGTGCGCGCTCGCGCACTGGCAGCCGGGCGATGGGGTCGGTTCCGCCGCCGGGCCGCTCCCAAGGCGGAACGCGGCCCCCTCGGGGGGCAGCGACCCACACGGAGTGGGAGAGCGTGGGGGCGTCATGTTGCGCGTCTGGGCCGGCTCGCAGAACCCGCACGTGCTGCGCGCCGACCTGGCGCAGTTGATGGGCCTCGACGATCCGGCGGTCGACGTGGTGCGCATGGAGGCGGCCGGCTGCTATGGCCGCAACGGCGCCGACGACGTGGCGGCCGACGCGGCGCTGCTGGCGCGCGCGGCCGGCGCGCCGGTGCGGGTGCAGCTCACGCGCGAGCAGGAGCACCTGTGGGAGCCCAAGGGCGCCGCGCAGCTCATGCAGGTCCAGGGCGGGCTGGCGGCCGACGGCGGCGTCGCCGGCTACGACTTCGAGACCTCCTACCCCTCGAACGGCGCGCCCACGCTGGCGCTGCTGCTGACCCGCACCGTCGACCCGGTGGCGCAGGCCTACGAGATGGGCGACCGCACCGCGCGCCCGCCCTATGCCTACGCCAACCTGCGCGTGAAGGTCAACGACATGGCGCCGATCGTGCGCGCCTCGTGGCTGCGGGGCGTCTCGGCGCTGCCGAACTCGTTCGCGCACGAGTCCTATGTCGACGAACTGGCGACCGCCGCCGGCGTCGACCCGGTCGCGTTCCGGCTGCGCCACCTGGACGATCCGCGCGCCGCCGAACTGGTGCGCGAGACCGCGCAGAAGGCCGGCTGGCGCATGCGCACCGGCCCGCAGGAAGATGCCGACGGCGATCATCCTTCCCGGCGCGCCGACGCGCGCGTGGGCCCCGGCGGCGACATCCTCTTCGGCCAGGGCTTCGCCTATGCGCGCTACGTGCACAGCAAGTGGCCCGGCTTCGGCGCCGCCTGGTCGGCCTGGGTGGCCGACGTCGAGGTCAACCGCAAGACCGGCGAGGTGCATGTGCGCCGCGTCGTCGTCGGCCATGACGCCGGCCTGATGGTCAATCCGGCCGGCGTCGAGCACCAGATCCACGGCAACGTGGTGCAGATCACCAGCCGAGCGCTCAAGGAGCAGGTTCGCTTCGCGCCGCAATCCGAGCCCGAAGGCGGCGCGCTGCTGCCCGGCGTGCCGCCGTCGGGCGTGGTCGCCAGCCGCGAGTGGGGCAGCTACCCGATCATCAACTTCCGCGAAGTGCCGGTGATCGAGGTGATGCACCTGCAGCGGCCGGGCGAGCCGTCGCTGGGCGCGGGCGAGTCGGCGTCGGTGCCGGGCACGGCGGCGATCGCCAACGCCATCTTCGATGCGACCGGGGTGCGCTTCCGGGCACCGCCCTTCACGCCCGAGGTGGTGCGGGCGGCGCTGAATCCGCTGCCGCCGCCTGCGTCTCAGGGCGCCGCCGCCGCGGCAAGCCGGCCTGCGTTTCCGGCCTCGGTGCCGTGGCCGCGGCGCCGCGGCGTCTGGGCCGGCGCCGGTGCGCTGCTGGTGGGCGGCATCGGCGTCATCGCCGGCCTGATGGGCTGGCGCTCGACCATCGCGCCGGTCAGCTTCAGTGCGCCGGCCTACAGCGAAGCCACGATCGAACGCGGCCGCACGCTCGCCGCGCTCGGCGACTGCGCGGTCTGCCACACCGCGCCGGGCGGCACGCCGAACGCCGGCGGTCGCGCGATGGAGACGCCCTTCGGCACCATCCACACCACCAACCTCACGCCCGATGACGACACCGGCCTCGGCCGCTGGTCCTTCACGGCCTTCCAGCGCGCGATGCGCGAAGGCGTCTCGCGCGACGGCCACCACCTGTACCCGGCCTTCCCGTACACGGCCTTCGCCAAGACCAGCGACGACGACCTGCAGGCGCTCTACGCCTACTTCATGTCGCTGCCGCCGGTGCGCGCCGAGACGCCGCCGGCCGAACTCAAGTTCCCGTTCGGCCTGCGGCCGCTGATGGCGGGCTGGAACGCGCTGTTCCACGACCCCAAGCCCTACCAGCCGGTGGCCACGCAGAGCGCCGAGTGGAACCGCGGCGCCTACCTGGTCAACGGCCTCGGCCACTGCGGCGCCTGCCACACGCCGCGCAACGCGCTGGGCGCGGAGCAGGGCGGCAGCGCCAGCCTGTCGGGCGCGATGGTCGACGGCTGGGAGGCGCCGGCGCTGACCGCGCGGTCGACCTCGGCCGTGCCCTGGAATGCCGACGCGCTCTACGGCTACCTGCGCAGCGGCCATTCCCAATCGCACGGCATCGCCGGCGGCCCGATGGCCGAGGTGGTGCGCGAACTCGCGGCGGTGCCGGACGCCGACATCCGCGCGATGGCCAGCTACCTGGCGTCCTTCAACCCCGCCACGACGCAAGAGACCGCTGCGGCGCAGGCACAGCGCGCGGTCGCCACCGCCGCGGCGCAGCAGGGCCGCCTGCTGGGCCCCGCCCAGCGCATGTTCGACAGCGCCTGCGCGTCCTGCCACCACGACGGCGACGGCCCCACGCTGCTGGGCGTGAACACGCCGCTGGCGCTCAACAGCAACCTGACGAGCGCCCGGCCGGACAACCTGCTGCGCACCATCCTCGACGGCGTGCGCGAGCCGGCCTCGCGCGACATCGGCTTCATGCCCGCCTTCCGCGAGGCGCTCGACGATGCGCAGATCGCCGAGCTGGCGGGCTACATGCGCGCCCGTTTCGCGCCGCAGGAGCCGGCCTGGCGGGACCTGCCGGGGAGCGTGGCGCGGCTGCGGGCCTCCGGGCCGAACGCCACATCGCGCTGAGACTCCCGTACGATCTGCGGCGCAGAGGCCGAATCACCGGCCCGCTCCCTGGAGACCTTCGCATGACCTCGACGCTTTCGCCCGCCCAGTCCCTGCCTCGCGATGCCGAGCGCGCCACCCTGGTCGGCCGCCTCTGGCTGCCCGACGTCGGACCGGTGCTGGTCGCGGTGCACGAGGGCGGCCTGCACGATCTCTCGCGCTTCGCCGCCACCGCCAGCCAGCTGCTGGAGTTCGACGATCCGGTGGGCGCGGTGCGCGAGGCGCTGCGCGACGAGCGGACGCAGCGGGTCGCCTCGCTCGAGCACGCGCTGGCCAACAGCGACGAGACCCGCCGCGACCCGCAGCACCCCTGGCTGCTCGCGCCCTGCGACCTGCAGGCCGTGAAGGCCAGCGGCGTGACCTTCATCGCCAGCCTGCTCGAGCGCGTGATCGAGGAGCAGTCGCGCGGCGATGCCTCCAAGGCCGAGTCGATCCGTGCCGCGCTCGGCGGCGTGCTGGGCGACAACCTCGCGGGCATCGTGCCCGGCTCGCCACAGGCCGCGAGGGTCAAGGACGTGCTGATCGCCCAGGGCGCCTGGTCGCAGTACCTCGAGGTCGGCATCGGGCCCGACGCCGAGATCTTCACCAAGGCGCCGGTGCTGGCGGCGGTCGGCACCGGCGCCGACGTCGGCATCCACCCGGGATCGGTCTGGAACAACCCCGAGCCCGAGGTGGTGCTGGCGGTCGACAGCCGCGGCCGCACGCTCGGCGCCGCGCTCGGCAACGACGTCAACCTGCGCGACTTCGAAGGCCGCAGCGCGCTCCTGCTCGGCAAGGCCAAGGACAACAACGCCTCGTGCGCGATCGGCCCCTTCATCCGGCTGTTCGACGCCCACTTCGGCATCGAGGACGTGCGCCGCATCACGGTGGCGCTGCGGGTGGTCGGGCTCGAAGGCTTCACGCTGGCCGGCGCGAGCTCGCTGGCGAAGATCAGCCGCGACCCGCTCGACCTGGTGTCGCAGGCGATCGGCCCGCACCACGCCTACCCCGATGGCCTGATGCTGTTCCTCGGCACCATGTTCGCGCCGACGCAGGACCGCCACGGCCCGGGCCAGGGCTTCACGCATGTGGTCGGCGACCAGGTGACGATCTCGGCGCCCGAACTCGGCGCGCTGCACAACCGCGTCGTGCATTCGGACCAGGCGCCGCGCTGGACCTTCGGCATCGGCGCTCTGATGCGGAACCTCGCTGGACGCGGAATTATTTGACTCGCCCCCAGGTTGCCCCGCACTTCGTGTCGGGGCGCCCACCCCCGACCGGGGGCAACACCAGCGGCCCGGCGGAGCCGGTTCCGCGGTGTTTCACGAAGGGGCCGGGCTGCGCCGGCCTTGGTGTTGGGCGGCGAGCAGCGCCAGCACGGCGATCAGGCTCGCTGCCAGCAAGATCCACAACCCCGCCGTATAGCCGCCAGCCGGCGTCCACAGCAGGCCCAGCATCAGCGGCGCCAGGGCGCGTGCGATGGCGCTCGGCAGCCCCAGCGCGCCGTTGAGCGTCGCCACGTGCTCGCGGTTCACGTACTGCGCGATGGCGGTGCCCTTGACGATGGTCAGCATCCCGTTGCCCATGCCGTAGAACAGCACGAAGGCCAGCGCCGCCGCCGGATGACCGGCGCCGGCCAGCAGGGTCGCCAGGCCGATCGGGATCAGGCAGGGGATCAGCCGGTTCGCCAGGTGCAGGTCGAAGTGGTGCTCGAAGACGTAGAGCAGGGCGCGGCCGAACACCTGCATGATCCCGATGGCCGCCGGCACCGCGATGGCCCAGGTCTCCGACAGCCCGGCGCCGCGCAACAGGCTCACCATGTGCGGCGGCAGCGCCGCGGTCACCGCCATCAGCAGCACGGTGAACACGCCCACCAGCAGGAAGGGCGTGCTGCGCAGGTAGTGGCCGACGGGTCGCCGCGTTGTTGTTGCGGCTGCGCCCGCGGCCGCTGCGGCCACGCTGCGCTTCGGCGCCTGCCGCAGGATCCACGCATGCAGCGGCGCGCACAGCAGCAGGTGGAGGGCGGCGAGCACCCACAGCGCATGCCGCCAGCCGAACTGCGCGATCAGCCAGGCGTCGAGCGGGATGAAGACCGTGCTGGCCAGCCCGCCGAGAAAGGTCAGCGTGATGATGGCGCGCCGGAAGTCGTTCGGGAAGCGGCGCGTGACGACCGCGAAGGCCGGGCTGTAGAGCGTCGCCGAGAGGGCGGCGCCGAGCAGCAGCCAGGCGGCGTAGAAGCCCGCCGCGCTCTGCACCACGCTGTGCAGCAGCAGCCCGGCCGCGATCAGCAGCGAGCCGCCGGTCATCACGGCGCGCTCGTGGCCGCGGTCGATCCACCGTCCGACGGACCATGCCATCGCACCCTCCGCCAGCAGTGCGAGGCTGAAGGCCAGTGACGATTGCGCCCGGCTCAGGCCGAGCTCGCGCTCCACCGGCTCCATCAGCAGCGCGAAGGTGTAGAAGACGCTGCCCCAGGTGATGAGCTGGCCCAGCGAGAGCCAGCCGACGAGGCGGCGGTCGTAGGGAGGCGCAGCGGCGGAGAGATCCATGCGCCGACTCTACCGATGCGGCGCAGGCGCTCGGCAAGACGCTCCGGGCCAGGCCGGCCCGGGTCCGCGATCAGCCCGCCGTCTTGAGCGCCGGCGAGGCGGCGCGTGTGTCGGCAGCGGGTGCCGCCAGCAGCAGCTTGTAGATCAGCGCGCCGATGATCGCGCCGGCGATCGGTGCGACCCAGAACAGCCACAGCTGGTCGACGGCATGGGCCGGCCCGAACAGTGCCGGCCCGGTGCTGCGCGCCGGGTTGACCGAGGTGTTGGTCACGGGAATGGAGACCAGGTGAATCAGCGTCAGGCACAGGCCGATCGCGAGACCGCCGAAACCCGCGGCGCTGTTCTTCGCCGTGGCGCCCAGGATCACGATCAGGAAGACCGCGGTCAGCACCACCTCGATCAGCAGCGCCGCCATGAGGTCATAGCCGCCGGGCGAATGCTCGCCGTAGCCGTTGGTGGCGAAGCCGCCGATCTCGGCGCCGGCCTTGCCGGTGGCGATCTGGTAGAGCACGAAGGCGGCGGCGATGGCGCCGAGCACCTGGGCGATCACGTAGCCCGGCAGCTCGGCGGCGCGAAAACGTCCGGCCACCACGAGCCCGACCGACACCGCCGGATTGAAGTGGCCGCCCGAGATCGGGCCGAGCGCATAGGCCCCGGTCAGCACCGTGAGGCCGAAGGCCAGCGAGACCCCGGCGAACCCGATGCCGAGCCCGGGAAAACCGGCGGCCAGCACCGCGCTGCCGCAACCGCCGAAAACGAGCCAGAACGTGCCGATGAATTCGGCCGACAGCTTCCTTGAAGTACTTTGTTCCATATTCCCTGAATCCTTCTTGTGTGACAAACAAACCCGCCGACCGCGGTCGAGGGCGGGCGGATTCTAGGGAGACCCCGGGTGGCAACAAGCGCCACTGCGCGGGGCAGGCGGCGGCGATGCGCGGTTGTTCACGGAACCGGCGGTTTTCTTCGTCCTGGCCCGTCTCCGTGCGACCGGATGCCGCTGCCGCCTTGAAACAAGGCGTTAAAACTGTAAGGCGATCGCGTCGGCGTTCAGTCGGTCGAATGCAGCGCCCGCCGGTACTGCACCGCTTCCCCCACATGCGCGACACCGACGGCCTCGACCCCCGCGAGGTCGGCGATGGTCCGCGCCACCTTCAGCGCCCGGTGCGTGCTGCGGGCCGACCAGCCGAGTCGCATCGCGGCCGTGTGCAGGAACTGGAGCGCCGCCGGGTCCAGCGACGCATGGCGGTCGATCTCGGCGCCCTCGAGACCCTGGTTGGGCTTGCCCTGCCGGGCCAGCGCGCGTTCGCGCGCCGCGACGGCGCGACCGCGGATCGCCCCGGTCGCTTCGCCGACAGGGGCCTCGAGCAGCTGCTGCGCCGAGACGCCGGGCACCTCGATGTGCAGGTCGATGCGGTCGAGCAGCGGGCCGCTGAGCTTGCCCTGGTAGCGCAGGACCTGGTCCGGCGTGCAGCGGCAGGCCCGGGTCGTCGATCCGCGCCAGCCGCAGGGGCAGGGGTTCATGGCGGCGATGAGCTGGAAGCGGGCCGGGAACTCGGCGCGTCGCGCGGCCCGGGAGATCGTGATGGTGCCGGTCTCCAGCGGCTCGCGCAGCGCCTCCAGCGCCGAGCGGGCGAATTCGGGGAATTCGTCGAGGAACAGCACGCCGTGATGAGCCAGCGAGATCTCGCCGGGCCGCGGCGGCGAGCCGCCGCCCACCATCGCCACGGCGCTGGCGCTGTGGTGCGGGCTGGCGGTTGGCCGGCGCATCCATTGCCCGGTCGCGAAGCGGCCGGCCAGGCTGGCGACCGCCGCGCTCTCGAGGGCTTCCTCGATGCTCATCCCGGGCAGCAGCCCGGCGAAGCGCTGGGCCAGCATCGACTTGCCGGAGCCCGGCGGGCCGACCATCAGCAGGCTGTGGTTGCCGGCCGCCGCGATCTCCATCGCCCGCTTGGCGCCGGCGTGCCCCTTCACGTCGGCCAGGTCGGGGTGGCGCGCGGCCGGTCCGGGCGGCGCCGGCACCATCCGCGCCCAGCCGTCGTCGCCGGCTGCTTCGGCGGCCGGCGGCACCGCGCCGGCCGGCAGGAACTGCCGCACCACGTCGAGCAGGTGGCGCGCGCCATAGACCTCGGCACCCGGCACCAGCGCGGCCTCCTGCGCGCTGTCGGCCGGCAGCACCAGCCGGGTGCTGATGCCCCGCGCGTGCAGCGCCAGCGCCATCGCGAGCGCACCGCGCACGGGCCGCAGCTGCCCTGACAGGGAGAGCTCGCCGGCGAATTCGTGGCCGGCCAGCCGCTGGCCTTCGATCTGGCCGCTGGCCGCCAGGATGCCGAGCGCGATCGGCAGGTCGAAGCGCCCGGAGTCCTTGGGCAGGTCCGCCGGCGCCAGGTTCACCGTGATGCGCTTGTTGGTGGGGAACTCCAGCCCGGCGTTCTGGAGGGCCGAACGGACGCGCTCGCGGGCTTCCTTGACTTCCACGTCGGCCAGGCCGACCAGCGTGAAGCTCGGCAGCCCGTTGGCCAGGTGCACCTCGACCGTGACACTGGCCGCTTCAAGGCCCAACAAGGCGCGGCTCTGCACCAATGACAGACTCATTTCGCTCCCTTTCACCCAGATGGTGGGTCCATCTCTTGTTCTTCATTGTGCCGATGAACCGGAAAGTGCTGTCGGCTCCCTGGCACCGCTTCCTGGTCGGCTGGAGGCGACCAGAAAACTCAGGTGACCCGGCGCAGCGACTCGAGGTCCAGTTCGGTGAGCGTCTCTATGAAATCCTGCGCGAGTCGTGAGAGCGGTTCGAAGCGCGCGTGCATGACGTTGACTTCCATGGTGATGTCAGGCAATAGCGGGCGCATCACGACGCCTGGCCAGACCTGTCCAAGTACCGCGACTTCATCGGCGATGGTGACACCGACGCCCGCTTGCACCAGCGCGCACGCGACATGAGTCAGTCGCACTTCAACAGCCAGCCGCACCGCCATGTTGGCCGTCGCGAACATTTGCTGGATCAGGCCCCCGAAGGGCGTATCGGCTGAATAACCAATCAAATCGACATCTTCCAGGTCGCGCACATGCAGCGAACTGCGGCTCGCAAGCGGGTGGTCCTGTGGCAGCACGGCGACGAGACGATCCTCGTAGATGGACTTCTGTTCGATGTTCGGATGGTCGAGCGAGAACATCGCAATCCCCAGCTCCGCTTGACCCGTCAGCAGTGTTTGCACGAGCTGCGTGGAGGTTTGCGTCACCAGGTTTATCCGCACCTTCGGGAAGCGATTTCGAAAGCGCGCGATGGCGGTTGGGATGAGCGTCTGAGCGAGGCTTGGACTCGCAACGATCTGCAATGCGCCGGTGGTCTTCTCGACCAAGTCGTTGGCGACGTCATTGACGCGCTGCAGGCATTGATGCATCGCATTGACTTCGACATACAGCCGGCGAGCCTCCGGGGTGGGATACAGCCGGCCTTTGATGCGCTCGAAAAGTTGGAGGCCGAGCCGTGACTCCATATGCGAGGTCATGCGGCTGATCGCGGGTTGCGAGATGCACAGCAGTTTCGCCGCACCGCTGACGGATCCAGCCACCATGATTGCGCGGAACACTTCGATCTGACGCAGATTCACTTGCATGTCGATAACTGGTTGTTATGTAAGAGCGATAAATGAGCATACGACATTCAGAATTTGAAGTGATCCAATCTGACGGGTGCTTTGGTTCATTTGTGAATGCCGCTGTGACGGCCAATCACGCAGAACGATTCAGGGAACAGAAATGAAAAGATACCCACTGCTGCAGGTCGAAAAGGAATCCAATGTCCGCGTCGACGGTTGAAAGAGCGGCCGGCCACGGCCAACTGGAGGTTGTCGCGCGCGCGCTGCTGCGCGCCAGGCACGGCGGCGCGGCCGCTGACACGCAGGCGCTGCAGCACCTTGTTTCAACCGCCGAGGACGCCTACCAGGTGCAGGCGCTCGTCGCCGCAGCGCTCGACTCCGAGGCGAACGCTTCCATGGCCTGGAAGTCCGGGGGGCCCTCACGGGACAAGCCGCTGACACACGCGCCGCTGCCGAGCCAGGGCGTCTGGTCCAGCCGGGCGGATGCGGGTGCGCATCTCTTCCGTATGCGGCTGATCGAGGCCGAGGTCGCACTGCGCCTGGCCAGGGACATCGACGCCCAGGAAGCTGCGACCCTCACCGCTGCGCAAGCCGACAGCTTGGTGGATGCCATGTGCGTGTCGATCGAGATCGTCGACTCGCGCTGGCAGCAGGCGCTGGAGGCACCCGCGTTGCTGAAGCTGTCCGACCTGCAATCGCACGGCGCACTGGTGGTGGGCGCATGGCGACCTTTCGAGGCTCGCGACTGGTCCTCACAGGTCTGCACGGTGCGGATCGGGCGCAGCGATCCCAAGACCTTCCGCGGCACGCATTCGCTGCAGGACCCGACGTGGCTGCTCCCCACCTTCCTGCGCCATGCCACGCGGTTCGGGCACGCGGTGCGCCAGGGCACCGTCGTCACCACCGGCACCTGGTGCGGCATGCTGCCTGCGTCGCGAGGCGACAAGGTACACGTCGCGTTCGAGGGCATCGGCGAAGCCGAAGTCCAGCTCTGAGCAGGATCGATCGCGGAACACTCCGATCTGACGCAGACGCTTGCATGTCGATAACCGGTTGTTATGCGAGGACGACAAATGAGCAT
Source organism: Variovorax sp. P1_G12 (assembly GCF_056405555.1). Taxonomy (NCBI): domain Bacteria; kingdom Pseudomonadati; phylum Pseudomonadota; class Betaproteobacteria; order Burkholderiales; family Comamonadaceae; genus Variovorax; species Variovorax sp. P1_G12. The sequence goes on from NZ_JBFUBW010000020.1 coordinate 123,780, forward strand.
GCGACACACAGGATTTGAAGTGATCCAATCTGATGGTGCTTCGGATTCTCTTGCAGGTGCACGTGCCAGAGCCGCTGCCGGCAGAGCCTTCGAGCCATGGGCCAATGCCCCTGGCGTGGATATTCGTGGAGCATCAAAACCGTATATGCAAGATCCAAATACTTCGCCGCGCATGTTGACCCCCCGCCCTCTCACCGCGGAAGCTTTCGCACCCTTTGGCGAGGTGATTGCCATTGCCAATGGTCTGCGGCGCAACCATTTCAAACTCGCATTCGAGTCGTCCGCAGACGCCAACGAGCCTGCGCTGTGGGTCAGTTACCCGTCCAAGGTCGCGGGCGACGTGATTGAAGTTGAAAAGCTCGAGCGGCATCCGCATGCGTCGCAAACCTTTATCCCAATCCACGACGGCCGATATCTGGTGGTGGTGTGTCATGCCGCCGCTGACGGAAGTCCCGACCTGTCGACGCTGTGCGCGCTGATCGCGCAGGCCGATCAGGCCGTCACGTATCGCCGCAATGTCTGGCATCACGGCTTGACCGTACTCGATGGCCGGACCCGCTTCGCGGTCGTGACGACGCTGTCGGGCCAAAACGATGACGACGCGTTTTTTGAACTCGGCATGCCGGTGCGGGTGAAGCTTTCATCCGGCGGCGCTCAGGGAGCCACCAATGTCGGATCCTGACAGAGCACTCGCAGTGCATACGCGCGACTTCGTCGGCTATGGCCGCAACCCGCCTGACCCGAAGTGGCCTGGCGGCGCTCGCTTGGCATTGAACTTCTGCATCAACTACGAAGAGGGCGGCGAGCCCTCCATCGGTGACGGCGATGCTGAAACCGAGGCTGGGCTGACCGAGGGTGGTGCCGGCGGCTTCAGCGGTCGCGATCTCGCCGCCGAGTCGATGTTCGAATTTGGCAGCCGCGTCGGCTTCTGGCGCGTGACGCGTCTGCTTGAACGTTACGGCATGCCCGCCACCGTGTTTGCCTGTGCGCTGGCGCTCGAACGCAACCCTGAAGCGTGCGCAGCGATTCGCGAGTACGGCTACGACGTCTGTGCACACGGCTGGCGCTGGGAGCGGCATCAACTGCTCGATGAATCCACCGAGCGCGAGCGTATCCGGCGCACCGTGGCGAGCCTCGAACAGAGCGTGGGTGAGCGTCCGCTGGGCTGGTATTGCCGCTACGGTCCGAGCCTGAATACGCGCAGGCTGGTCGCCGAAGAGGGAGGCTTCCTGTATGACTCGGACGCTTACAACGACGAGCTTCCCTATTGGACTGAAGCGGCTGGCAACGCACATCTCGTCGTGCCGTACGGCCTCGTCAACAACGACGCCAAGTTCATTCGCGGCGGGATGGCGACCGGCACTGACTTCTACGAGTATTTGCGCGATTCGTTCGATCTGCTCTACGAAGAGGGCGCCGACGCACCGAAGATGATGTCGGTGGGCCTGCACCTGCGCCTGAGCGGACACCCGGGACGTGCGTCCGGCCTGCGTCGTTTCCTCGAACACGTGTCACGCCACGATGGCGTCTGGGTGTGCAGGCGCTCGGATATCGCGCGTCACTGGCATGCGACGCACCCTCACCCCTAGCCCTTCAGGCTCTTTCACCTTGACTCAGAAAGCGGAAAAAATGAACCTCGGAAAAAACCTGCCTGGGGCGGTCGCAGTGTGCGGCGCCATGTTGCTGGCGTTGGGCTGTGCCATGAGTCACGCCGCCGAAACCGATCATCCAGCCAATCAGCCGGTCGTCGTCGGCACCGACTTTGGCGTCGCGCCCTGGGTGACGCGCGCCGACTCGGGTCCTCAAGGCTTCGGCGTCGACCTGATCAATGAGATTGCGCGCCGTATCGGCCGGCCGGGCGCGGAAATCATGGACGTCAATTTTTCCGGATTGTTTGCGGCGCTGTTCTCGAAGCGAATCGAATTCACGGTGAATCCGTTGAACATCACCGCCGAGCGCGCCGAACGCATGCTGTTCACCGAACCGATCATTTCCACCGGCAACGGCTTCCTGGTGCGGAAGAACGAGCAGATGAAGAGCTTCGAAGATCTCAGGGGCAAGGATCTGGCCGTCAATCGCGGAACCATCTCGGACACGTGGGCCACGGAAAACGCCGCGAAATACGGCTTCAACATCCAGCGTTACGACGTGTTCCCCGACACGGTTCAGGCCGTGATCACCGGGCGCGCATTCACTGCCCTGAACGAGATTCCAACGGTGGCGTTCGCTGCCAGCCGCAACAAGGCGGTCAAGGTCGGCTACGAGGATTTCAATGGACGCAATTTCGGCTATGCGTTCCGACTGGATGATGCCGCCTACCGGAACAAGGTGGACGAAGCACTGAAATGCATGAAGCAAGACGGCACGCTGCGCAAGCTCTACGTGAAGTGGTACGGCAGCGAGCCGGTCAAGGGCTCGGCCGTCGAGACGATCTATCCGGGTCATGGTGCACCGGGTTTCAAGGGCTACGACGCTGCGCCGCACACGCTGAAATGCATCTGACGACGAAAACCGGTTTGCTCGCGCGCACCGGTGTCTCCTCTACTGTTTGGGCCTGAGTGGTATGGACCGCATCGTTGACAATTTCTTTAACGCCAGCGTCATCAGTCAATCGCTGCCGTTGATTCTCAGCGGCTTCGGCATCACCGTGCTGGTCTCGCTGCTGGTGATCGTCGTGGGCCTTGGCCTGGGTCTGCTTCTCACCATCGTGCGGACGATGGAGGTGCGTGTCGTCAATGCGCTGATCGTTGCGTACGTCGACTTCTTCCGCACGATGCCGCAACTCGTCGTGCTGGTGCTGATCTATTTCGGCTTGCCGTACCTCGATATTCGGCTGTCGCCGATGGTGACCATCGTGCTGGGACTGGGCATGGTGCTGTCCGCGTTTGCATCGGAGATATTCTGGTCGTCGATCAAGGCGCTGCCGCGCGGCCAGTGGGACGCGGCCCGGGCGCTCGGCTTCGGGTCCTTCCGTACGCTCTTCGACATCATTCTTCCTCAGGCCGTGCGACTGTCCCTGCCGCTCGTGACAAACCGGGCGATCGCGGTCAGCAAAGGTACGGCGCTGGGCACCGCAGTGGCATTGCCGGAAGTTCTCGGGCAAGCGCAGAGCCTCGTCGGCATGCTGGCGAATCCTTCGCCGCTGACGCTCGCGGCTGCGTGCTATCTCCTGTTCTTCATTCCTCTGGTTGTGGCGAGCCGCCGGCTTGAGCGGGTCTACGGACACTGAGGTACAGCATGGATCTATTTCTCGACAACTTCTTCAACCTGGAATCCCTGCAGCAGGTCTATCCGCTGCTGCTGCAAGGGTTGAAGCTGACCATTCTGCTGTCCCTCGTGGCCGCACCCGTTTCGATGGCGCTCGGGATCGCCATCGCCGTGGCATACAGTTTTCATCGCCGCGCTCTGAATGTCGCGCTCGTGATGTACATCGATCTATTTAGGTCGTTTCCGGTGGTCGTGCTGCTCGCACTCATCTTCTACGGCTTGCCATTTTTCGGCGTCAAGCTGAGCAGCTTCACGGCCGTCGTGCTGGCCCTTGCATTGAACAATTCCGGCTATTACGGGGAGATCTTCCGCGCTGGAATCGAATCGGTTCCTCATGGTCAGCGCGAAGCCGCACGTTCGCTAGGCTTCGGCCCGATTCGCGAGATCACGTATATCGTCCTGCCTCAGGCGGTACGCAATGTGCTCGCGCCGCTGGCGAGCAATTCGCTCGAACTGATCAAGACGACGTCCATTGCATCACTTGTCTCGCTGCCCGAGTTGCTGCGTTCGTCGCGTGTCGCCCAGGAACAGGTCTATAACCCGACGCCGTTGATCGCGGCCGCCGTGATCTTCTTCGTGTTGTTGTGGCCGATGGCGCGTTGGGTGGCGCGGCTCGAGCGGCATATGCTGAAGGCCCGCTAGGGCGCGACCGATGACGACCTTGATTACAGGCGGAACGGGCTTTGTCGGGCTGGCGCTGGCGGAACGATTGCTGCAGGCAGGCGAACAAGTCGTTCTCTTCGATCTGCCGACGGCAATCAACAGCGAGCGCTTCGCGGCGTCCTTGCCAGGTGCTCGCATGATCCCCGGCGACATTCGTTCGGGTGGCGATCTTGAAACCGTGTTCGCAAGCGAGGCCATCGACTGCGTGGTCCATACGGCCGCGATCACACCTGGCCCGGAGCGCGAACGTGGCGATGCCGAACGCATCTTCGACGTCAACGTACTTGGCACCATCGGCTTGCTGCAGCAATGCGTCCGTGCGCGTGTGAAGCGGGTCGTTGTGGTGAGTTCGGTTGCGATCTACGGCGCCAGCGCACCGGCTGCGTCCGGTTGCTATGAAGAGGACGTGTCCGCGCCCGCGCCCACGAGCCTCTACGGGATCAGCAAGCTCGCGGCGGAACAGGCGGCGTTGCGTATGGGCGAGTTGCAAGGACTGAATGTGGCCATCGCACGGCTGGGGCCGGTGTACGGGCCGTGGGAACATGCCAGCGATGCACGCGAGCGCCTGAGTCCGCACTATCAGGTGACGTCGGCTGCCCTTGCAGGCGCCGAGATCGTGCTGCCGCGGCCGATGACTGCGGATTGGATCTATGCGCGCGATGCAGTCCACGCGCTCGCGTTGATTGCGGGCGCGCAAACGCTCCCCCATGCGGTCTATCAGATCGGCGGCGGCTGCCTGACTGACTTGGGTCAGTGGTGTGCCGCGCTCGCGCATCATCTGCCGGGCATTCGCTGGCGCACGGCCGCGCCGGGAGAAGAGGCCACCATTCAATACACGCTGCCCGTTGATCGTCCCGCGTTGAGCGTTGCGCGGCTGTCGAAGGACCTGAACCACCGCTGCCGCTTCGACCTTGCGGCCGCGGCCGAAGACTATCTCGCGTGGCGCGAGGCGCGCAGCCGGGGCGAAGGCGAGCGACTTGTCGGAGCGAGCCAATGAAGCGTCTCGAGGGCAAGTGCGTGCTCATTACGGGCGCGTCCTCCGGCATCGGGCGCTCGATCGCGCAGCGGTTTGCCCGTGAGGGCGCACGCCTCGTGCTTGCCGATATCACCGAAGCTGTCCGCGAAGGCGGCGTCTCGACCACGGAAATGCTGCGCGCCGATGGGCATGAAGTCGAATTCATCCGTACCGATGTGGCGCAGGAACACGAGGCCACGGCAGCGGTCGCGTGTGCCGTGAGGCGATATGGCCGGCTCGATGTGCTCGTCAACGACGCCGCCATCAGCGCCGGCAAGCCGTTGCTGGAAACCAGTATCGATGAATGGAATCGGGTGCTGGCAGTGAATCTGACGGGCGTCTTCCTGATGTCGCGTGCTGCCGTCAAGGTCATGCTCGATCAAGACATTCGGCACGAAGCGCGTGGCCGGATTGTCAACATTTCTTCGCAGCATGGGATGGTCTGCGCGCCGCGCAACGTGGCGTATGGCACGTCGAAAGCGGGCGTGGCGTATCTGACACGCCAGGTCGCGGTCGACTACGCAGATCAAGGAATCATTTGCAATGCGGTTGCGCCGGGCAAGGTCATCACAGGCAAGCCGGGCTTGGCCGCTTCGGCGGAAGCACTCGAGTATTCGAAGGCACGCACGCCGATGCCGCGTTTGGGGCGCCCCGACGATGTCGCAAGCGCCGCGCTCTTTCTCGCTTCAGACGAAGCGGCCTTCATTACTGGCGAGAACTTAATGGTCGATGGCGGCTGGATGGCCGCCTGAAGAAAAAAGAGATGAATCTGATGAGCACCCCTGAACACACTCCGCAAGTTCCCACTGATCAGCCGGCCATGATCGAGCTGCGCCACGTCAGCAAATGGTTTGGCGAAATGCAGGTCTTGTCGGATGTCAACGTGCGCGTGCAGCGCGGCGAGCGGATCGTCGTGTGCGGGCCATCCGGCTCGGGCAAGTCGACGATGATCCGCTGCATCAACCGACTGGAAGAACACCAGCAGGGCGAGATCCTGGTGGAGGGCGTGAGCATCACCGAGAGCCGGCGCAACATCAGCTTTGTGCGCCGTGAGGTCGGCATGGTGTTCCAGCAGTTCAACCTGTTTCCGCATCTGTCGGTGCTGCAAAACCTGATGATCGCGCCCATGAAAATTCGCGGCATCAAGAAGAAGGACGCTGAAGAAACAGCGCGCTACTTCCTGGACCGCGTGCACATCGGCGACAAGGCTGATCGTTATCCGGCTCAACTTTCGGGCGGCCAGCAGCAGCGCGTGGCGATCGCCCGGGCGCTGTGCATGAAACCCAAGATGATGCTCTTCGACGAACCGACATCGGCACTCGATCCGGAGATGATCAAGGAGGTACTCGACGTCATGCTGCAGCTGGCGCGTGAAGGCATGACCATGGTCTGCGTCACGCATGAGATGGGTTTCGCGCGCACGGTCGCGGACCGGATTCTCTTCATGGACAAGGGTGAAATCGTCGAGGAGGCGCCACCTGAAACGTTCTTCTCGATGCCAAAGGGAGAGCGCGCTCGAGCGTTTCTCGGTCAGATACTCAATCGATAAGGAAAGCAGTTCATGGATCTGAAAATTTCCGGGCGCGTCGCGCTCGTCCTTGGCGCCGGCGGCGGACTCGGCAGTGCGATGGCCCTGCAGCTCGCGCAGGAGGGCGTGATCGTCGCGCTGGCGGACATCGATGAAAAGGCGCTCGCGGCGACCGCGGCGAGCATCGCGGCGGCGGGTGGAGTGTCCGCCACGTTCTGCTTCGACCTGGGCGACCGTTCTGCGATCGATCAGCACGTGTCGCGGATCGAGCAGGAACTCGGACCGGTCGACATTCTCATCAACAACACAGGTGGGCCGCCGCCGTCCGCTGCGAGCGGGATTGAGCCGGAGGTCTGGACCCAACAGTTCAACGCGATGGTGTTGTCGGTGATCGGCCTCACCGACAGGGTCTTGCCAGGCATGCGCGCCCGGAAGTGGGGTCGGGTGATCACCAGTTCGTCGTCGGGAATCATTGCGCCGATCCCCAATCTTGCCATGTCGAACGCGTTGCGGATGACGCTGGTCGGCTGGTCGAAAACGCTTGCGCGCGAGGTCGCCGCGGACAACGTGACCGTCAATATGATCCTGCCAGGTCGAATTGCCACCGCCCGGATCCGCTTTCTCGACGAGGCGAAGGCGAAACGCGAAAATCGTCCCATCGAAGACGTCGTCAGCGAAAGCGTCGGCTCGATCCCCATGGCGCGCTACGGCTCACCATCGGAATATGCCGACGTGGTGACCTTTCTCGCCAGCGATCGGGCGTCATACATGACCGGATCGATCGTACGTGTCGATGGTGGGTATCTGCAGAGCGTCTGACGCGCCGGAGCGCAAGCGGATCGGCGAAATCGTGAGAATCAGACGACCTCGCCGCCCTGCGCAGACCTCTCACGCATGCTCGACCGCCAGGCCAGGTAGTCGGACAGGGCGGCCGCTTCGCCATAGCTCGGCATGAACCCAAGGTCTTGTCGCAAGCGTTCGATCGAGAATGGCGGCCTTGCAGACGGCGCGTGCTCGCCGACGTTGGCCTCGTCGCGTCGCGCAACGAGTTCATGTGAAAAACCCGGATGCACGCGGCACAACCGCTCGCACCACGCGGTCGGCGACCAGCGTTCGCCGGTGCCGATCTGATAGAGGGCATGCCGCAGGTCGGGTGCCTTGGCAATCTCGATGATGGCATCGGCGGCGTCGATGGAGTAGATCCAGTCGTCCGGCAAATCGGCGCAGAAGCGCGCGGTCTGCCGTGCTTCTGCGAGCCGCGTGAGCAACAGCGGAATGCTCAGCGTGTCGCGCATGCCGGTGTCATATTCCCATCGACCGAACACGACGCCGAGCCGGGCCACCGTCACCTTGAGGCTTCGCGTGGCACGGTAGCGCAACGCGGCGCGCTCGGCCGCGTGTTTCGTGATGCCATAGAGTGAATCCGGCTCCGGCATGTCGCGATCTTCAACCAGCTTTTCCCGCCCATGGCCACCCGTGCCGAACACGGCGCCGCTGCTCAAGTGAACGACGTGAAGGAGGCCTGCCGTGCAAGCCGCATCGAGCACATTGAGCGTGCCGATCAGATTGACCTCGGCGATCACGCGCGCCTGTGTTCGCTCACGCGCGAGGCCCGCAGTGATCGCTGCGCCGTGGATGAGACGCGTGACTTCGTGATGATGCAAGGCGCTGGCAATCGAATCGCAGTCGCGGACATCGCCGGATTCGAACAGGTAGGTCCCCGGAAGCCGGCCGAATTGCTCGATCGCCGCCGCGGGCGGCGGCTCAGGCCCAAACGCGACCACCGTGTCGCCGCGTGCGAGCAGGCGCTCGGCGATATTCAAGCCGACAAACCCCGAGCCGCCGGTGATCAGGACAGTCATCGCGAGGCTTTCACGCGAGCCACGGCTGAGGCGCGGGCCGTGCACCGACCGCGGCGATCCTGTCGCAGGGAACCAGCTTGCCATGGCCGGCCGAAGCGAGGAGGGCGCCCTCGTGGCAAACGACAATCCCGCGGCTGAGCGTGGTCACCGGCATGCCGCGTACGGTGGTCCCTTCGTAGACGCTGTAGCCGGTACCGTCATGCAGGGTCGCGGCCGATAGCGTCGCTTCGGCCTGCGGGTCCCAGAGTACGAGGTCCGCATCCGCGCCGAGCGCGATCCTGCCCTTGCGCCCCTCGAGGCCGAACAGCCGCGCCGGTTCCTCGGACGTGAGTTCGACGAACCGTTCGAGCGAGATCCGACCCTTGGTGACGCCCTCGGAAAACAGCAGGGGCAGTCGCGTTTCCAGCCCCGGCAAACCGTACGGTATCTTGTTGAAGGGCGGATCCTCGCCGGCCTGGCGCTTGCCTTGCGGACCGTCGAGATGGAACACCGAGTGATCGGACGAGAAGCACGAGAACAGGCCGTCGCGCAACCCGTCCCAAAGTGCTTCGTGATCGCTCGCATCGCGTGGAGGCGGGGAACAGCAATACTTGACCGCCTCGTGCGCCGGCCGGTCGAGATCCTGTTCCGTCAGCAACAGATACTGCGGGCAGGTCTCGGCGAAGACCGGCAACCCCTGAATCTGCGCGATGGCGATCTGGGCGGCCGCAGCAGCAGATGACACATGGACCACAAAGATCGGGATGTCGAGGAGTTCCGCCATGGTGATCGCGCGATGCGTGGCTTCGCGCTCCGTGAGCGCGGGCCTTGCGTGGGCGAGGTATTTGGGCTGCCGGTAGCCCAGCGAGAGCAGGCGCTCGGTGAGCCATCCGATCACGTCATGACTTTCGGCGTGAATCATCGGCAACACACCCAGCCGTCGCGCATGCAGCAGCGTCTCCAGCACCTGCCGGTCGTCGAGGCGCAACGCATCGTAGGTCATGTAGAGCTTCACAGACGTGAAACCTTCCGCCGCAAGCGCAGGCAGTTCTTCCTTGAGCACCTTTTCGCTTGGATCGGTGACGATCATGTGGAAGGCGTAGTCGACCACCGCGCGGCCGGAGGCGCGCTTGCGATAAGCGGCCACGCTCTCACGCAGCGAATCGCCCCGATGTTGCGCAGCGAAGGGCATGACCAGGGTGGTGCCGCCGAATGCGGCGCCGACGGTCGCGCTGTAGAAGTCGTCGGCGGTGGTGGCGCCGGTCGAGGTCATCTGCGCGATGTGGCAATGCACGTCGATTCCGCCCGGCAGCACGAGCTTGCCCGAGGCGTCAAGCATGTTCCTGGCATCGAGTGGGGCACGGTCCAGCGCCGCGATACGGCCGTCCCTCACGCCAATGTTGACGCGCTCGAGGCCGCCGTCGATGAACACACTTCCGTTGCGTACGACCAGATCGAAATCGGACATTGCAGAACACTCTTTGGATGGCGTGGGCGTCAATGCAGTACCTTGTTGAGGAATTGCTTGAGCCGATCGCTTTGCGGCCTGTCGAAGATTTCTTCGGGACTGCCCATCTCGACAATGCGACCTTCGTCCATGAAAACGACACGATCTGCGACACGGCGGGCGAACCCCATTTCATGCGTCGCGACGATCATCGTCATGCCCTCGGCAGCGACGGCTTCCATGGTCTCCAGCACTTCGCCGACGCGTTCAGGGTCGAGCGCGGAAGTCGGTTCGTCGAAGAGGATGACCTTGGGCTCCATCGCGAGGGCGCGGGCAATGGCGACGCGCTGTCGCTGGCCGCCCGACAGTTGCTCCGGATACGCCTCGTATTTGCCGGCCAGGCCAACTTTGGCGAGCAACTGGCGACCGCGTTTCGCGGCATCCATAACGCGCGTGCGCCGGACCTCGACCATGCCGAGCATCACGTTTTCCAGCACCGACAGATGCGGCCACAGGTAGAACATCTGGAATACCATTCCGACGTCCGAGCGCAGACGCGCCAGTTCTCGACCGGACATCGGTCTGGATTTCCGGCCTGCTTCAATCACATGGCCGACAGTCTGGCCGTCGATGGCGATTTCGCCGCGTGTCGGCCGTTCCAGGTAATTGATCGAACGCAGCAAGGTGCTTTTGCCCGAGCCGCTCGGGCCGATCAGGCAGACCACCTCGCCGCGTTGGACACTCAGGTCCACGCCATTCAGGGCCTTCACGGTTTCGAAATGCTTGTAGAGATCGCGTAGCTGGATCATGGGTGCATGGTTCATCTCAGGCCTCCGAGGTTGCATCGCCGAGACCGAGTGCACGCCTTCGACGCGCTGGCAGCCCGCGCCGCTCGACCGTCGAACGTTCGACGTAGAGTTGGAAAAGCGTCAGCGCGGTGGTCATGGCGAGGTAGATGACGCCGGCCATGGTGAGAATTTCGACTGCGCGATACGTGCTGCTGTAGATGGTCTGCGCGCTCAGCATCAGTTCGGGCACCGTGATCACCGAAGCCAGAGAAGTATTCTTCGTGTGGCTGATGAAATTGCCGATGTAGGGCGGCAGCACGATCCGAGTTGCCTGCGGCAGGATGATGCGACGCAGGATTCGCGGATAGGCCATGCCGACCGCCTGCGCCGCTTCGAGCTGGCCGCGATGCACCGCGTGGATCCCGGCGCGGATGATCTCGGCGTTGTAGGCGGCGGAACTCATCGACAGGGCGATGATGGCCGATGGCAGCGCCTCGAGCCGCAAGCCGAACATGGGCGCCGCGTAGTAGACGAAGAAGAGGTGCAGCAATACCGGCGTACCCCGGAAGATCCAGATGTAGACAAAGGCGGCGCTGCGCACAGCCGCATGACGCGAGTCACGCCCCAGAGCAAGCACAAGGCCGAACGCGGTGCCGCAAACCTGCGTCACCACGGCCAGGAAAATAGTGAGCAGCGAAGCCTTGAGCAGGACCGGCAGGTACGGCAGGACTTGTACGAAATCGATATTCATAGGGGAGTCCCGTGCACGCCTGGAGAGTCGCTCGAACAGTGTTGCCGCGACATCACTTCGGGTTCTCCGTAAGCTGGGAGCTGTAGTTGTCGATGCCGAAATACTGCTTGCCCCATTTGTCCAGCAGGCCTTCCCTCTTCATTGCGCGGATCGCGTCATCGACTTTGGCTTTCAACTCGGCCGAACCCTTGGGCATGGGCGCCCCGACAAAGCGGACGCGATAGGGGTCGCCGACGATCGATGCGAGGCCGGGCCGCTGGCGCAGCAGGTTGGCGGCAGAGGTATCCGGCGCGACGATGGCGTCGAGCCGGCCGACCGCGAGATCCGTGAACATTTCGACATAGCCGCCGTAACCCTTGAACACCTCGAACGCCCCATATTGCTTTTCGATGTCCCGGGCCGGCATCTCGCCATCGTTCGCACCGGCGATCGCGCCGACACGCTTGCCTTTCAGATCCTTGAAGCTCTTCACATCGGTCGCGCCTTGCCGCGCAACGACCACCACAGCGGAGCGCGAATAGGGAATCGAATAGTCGAAGATCGCAGTGCGCTCAGGGGTGATGTTGACGTTCGAGAAAACGATATCGAAGCGGCCCGTCTGCAGTCCCGGCAGGATGCCCTTGAAGTCGAGCTTGTCCAGTTGCATCGGGATGCCGGTATGGCTGGCGACGAAGTGCGCGACCTGTACGTCGTAGCCGTCGAGTTGATTCGCCGGGTTGGTGAATGAAACCGGCGGTAGATCGCCACTCGTTGCGGCGTTGAGCTTCGCGGGCAACGCGGCAAACGCGGCGCCTGTGACCGTCAACGCACTGAACAACGCCACTGTCCTGGTGGCATAAGCCCATCGTTTCATAGAACCCTCGATTGTTGGAAATGTGTGAGAACGTCGACTCGCCCAACTGCGGAGGTGCGCGCCGTTCAAGAGGCCGCTCGTATCGTAGGAATTTTTGCTTGTGCAGTCGCATCACTTTTTGTGGCTGATCCATAACTTCAAGTTAAAGCAGCGAGGACTTCGTTGGTCGTGCTGGCACGCGGACAAGCCTGGCGCCCCGGGGTGTGGCAGGCAGCGCACTGACAAGCTTCTTGGAATCAGCCCGCTTTTGAAGGAGAGCAAGCGACTGCGCGTGTGATGGGGCAGACAGGTCGGACCGGGATGTCGGCGGGCGCCAGGTTCACCGTGGTGCGATGGTGGGTGGAGAACTCCAGCCGGCGCTCTGGAGGGCCGCCCGGACGCGCCCGCGGGCTTCCTTGATCTCCACGTCGGCCAGATGCACCTCGACCGTGACACTGGCCGCTCCGAGGCCCAACAAGGCGCGGCCCTGCACCAATGACAGGCTCATTTCGCGCTCTTTCACCAAGATGGTGCGTCCACCTCTTGTTCTTCATTGTGACCAAGTGCGTCCGGCGCCAACCCTGACCGCAGAGGGGTTGGGTGCTTTGGCACGCTCCCTGCTTTGAACTGGACTCCAACTCACTTCAAAACACCCCCGAGGAGTCCGCTAGATGATGCACCGTAAATCCGTCCAGATCCTGGCTGTGGGCGCGCTTGCCGCCCTGCCGATGCTCGCCAGCGCGCAGGCCGCCGCCGCCGACGCACCAGCGGCACCGGCGCCGAATCTCACGGGCAACGTCTCGCTGACCACCAACTACAAGTTCCGCGGCCAGGACCAGGACGTCATCGGCAGCAACGGCTTTGCCAAGACCAGCTGGTTCAAGCCCGCCATCCAGGGCGGCATCGACTATGCCTTCGGGGACAGCGGCTTCTATGTCGGCAACTGGAACTCCAGCGTCAACTGGCTGCCCGGCAACTCGGTCGAGATGGACTTCTACGGCGGCTATAAATTCAAGGGCGGCCCGATTGACTGGGACGTCGGCGTCTATCAGTACTACTACCCCGGCAATACCGCGGGCAATACCACCGAAATCTACGGCGCGGGTACGTGGTCCGACGAGACCTTCGGCGCGTTCACTGCGAAGTACTCCTGGACCGTCTCCAACGACTACTTCAACTACGCCGGCAACAAGCGTGGCTCGAGCCTGGACGGCCAGAACACCGGCTACCTGAACCTGGCGTACGCCAAGGAGATCGTGCCCAAGCTGACCTTCAAGACGGCCATCGGCTACACCTTCTTCACCAGCGACATCAAGAGCCTGGGCTACAAGGACTACCTGGACTACAACGTGGGCGTGTCCTACGACTTCGGCAGCGGCCTGGCCCTGGCCGGCTCGGTGCAGGGGGGCAACAACCAAAGCGCCTTCAACCTGATCGCCACGCCCGGCATCCCCACGGGAACGGTCTTCGGACCGATCGGCCAGACCACCTTCTCGCCGAATGCGACGCGTTTCATTGTCATGTTGACCAAGACGCTCTAGTCATAGAAGGCGTGGCCCGGGGCTGCGCTGTCCCTTTCATCCGCAGGAGAAACATCATGAAGCTGGTCTCAGCCATCATCAAACCATTCAAGCTCGACGAAGTGCGCGAGGCGCTGTCTGCGATCGGCGTGCAGGGCATCACCGTCACCGAGGTCAAGGGCTTCGGCCGCCAGAAGGGCCACACCGAGCTGTACCGCGGCGCCGAGTACGTCGTCGACTTCCTGCCGAAGGTCAAGATCGAGGCCGCCGTGGCCGATGAGCTGGTGGAGCGCGTGATCGAAGCGGTCGAAAGCGCTGCGCGCACCGGCAAGATCGGCGACGGCAAGGTCTTCGTCTACGACCTGGAGCAGGTCGTGCGCATCCGCACCGGTGAAACGGGCCGCGAAGCCCTGTGACACGCAAGGCACGAAAGAACAAACCGAAATGAAAAAATTCCTTGTCTCACTCGCGCTGGGCCTGAGCCTGCTCGGCGCCGGTACGTCCGGCTTCGCCCAGGCGCCCGCCGCCCCCGCGGCCGAAGCATCGGCGCCGGCCGCGGCACCGGCCGC